>CAILAO010000402.1 GCA_903832105.1 uncultured Pseudomonadota bacterium
ACTTGGGAACAAAAATCGCCTCTATTAATCGATTTCTTGCACGTGGCGACAAGGTAAAGGTAAGCGTTCGGCTGAAGGGAAGAGAACGAGATAACCCCGAGAGGGCCCACCTACTCCTCGAAAAGGTCCTTGATACGGTTCCATGCAAAGCAGCTAAAATGCCTGGTCCGATAGCGATTGCGTTGTTAGAGCCTGGAAAGCCAGATGCACCAATGCATACAGCGTCGACGACCTCGGGATCTGCTTCGCAGAAGCCTTCAAGGAGTACTAAGACGACGGATGCGGTATTGGTTTCGACTACCACCCCTAAAACATAGCGAATTTATCGAAAATTGATGTTTATCTAAAAAGGATGTTGCTTTTTGACAAAAAATACATCCTTCCTTTTCTTGACACTTTCTCAAAAATTGTTTTCAATAATAAGAGAATATCCGTAAAACAATTTGCTTTTTCGGGGAGACATCACAGGGATGTGCCGAGCTATCTTCGGAAGGGCTATTAGGCTATGAGCCAGGGAGGTCTTCTAATTATGAAAAAAATGATCGAGAACAGATATCCAAATTCAGCGACGCTGTTTAAGTTTTGTAAGGAAGCCCTTGAGATTAGATACGAAGGAAATGTGAAGGTCATCGACCAAGACGTCGGGGCGATTTTGGGATATGACCCTGCTGATTGTAGTCATTGGAAGAAAGGTAAGAAAAACATACGAAGCCTCGCCACACTTCGTAGCATCGCTGATCATCTAAACATTGATGAGCGTCTTCTTATAGACATCGCGGCAGGTCGTATGGACTTCGACGAAGCTGTTTTTGAGTATCGCGGCTATGGTGCCTTTGCGCTCCAAGGGCGTTCACTTGAGAATCTGAAGAAGGAATTCTTTAAGAATCCGACAAGGTGGCAAGCTGAAACGACCAAGCAAACGTTCGAAGAGTTGTTTGATACCAATCGACCCAGCGTCGTTAAAGCAGCCGAGGCGGTTCTTGCGATGGGGAGCTTCACGGAAGCCCCAATCTACATTCCGGAAATTTTCCGTCTCTTCCCGAATATAACGCTGGAATCTGACGATACGATTACGGAACCCATCACCGTGGCGATTCAAAATGAAAATCAGCCGGATCAAGTCACCGCGATTAAATTCAAAGGACCTGAGATGCGTCCATACGTGAGATTCTTGGCTGCCAAGGAACTCTTTATGCATCTTTGGCGTACAAAAAATCCAATCGTCTCGATGTTTGCAGAAAATCCAAAGGAAGTCATCGATATTCAAAGTAACATTTTTGCGGGAATTCTTTTGGTTCCAGGCAACATGCTTCGTAAAGAGGTCGAGAAAATCGACAGTTCAATGGACATCGTGTTGCAATTAGCCGACACGTTCTGGGTCTCCAAATCTTTGATGAATCAAAGATTGAGAGATTATATGGAACACTTGAATTAGATAAAAGTTTAGTGATAGATAAAAAGCCCTCTTTCGAGGGCTTTTTTATTTGTATTAGACACACAATCTAGAACGTGTACTGAATGGAACTGGGTTAAGATTGAAATCCTTGAAAGACTTAGACTTAATCATTGTCATAATCTTATTGACTTAAACGTGATCTCTTTCGGAAAAC
>CAILAO010000403.1 GCA_903832105.1 uncultured Pseudomonadota bacterium
ATCAAAAACCTGAAGCGTATACTGAGTCCTTCTCCACGTCGTCAAAATCACCACTGTTTATTCGTGAGCCGTCGACACCACCAGAACCGCCGCCATTGGTTCGTGAACCTGAACAACGAGAAACAAATACTTCGTCAACCGATTATAAAAGAATAGGAATTCCGCCACCTGATAGTATTCGATTTCCGCTATTGTACGTCATTAATAGTATGGGCGGAGAAATCGAGCTTTTTGATGCTATCGGAAGAATTGCCGCATATTTTGACATGCCGCCTGATGAATTGCAGCATACCCCCCTTTCAACTGTTCAGAGTCGCCTTATTCAAGCAATGCAGAATGCAGCTCTAATCTTGTTTAGTGAGAAATGCATAGAACGATCTAGGGTGGGTTTTTGGAAAATTACCGCCACTGGTATTCAGGAGTTGAGAAGATTCAAGGAGATTGCGAATCAAGAAGCAAAATCGCGTCAAGCAGCTTTCCTAGTACCTCCCCGCACCAAATCGACTACTCAAGAACCGTCCACACAACTAAAGTCACCAGAACTGCTTAAAGAAACTCAAATAGACACTAAGAAAACCCAGCAAAACAATAGCGACCTAAAAATAAAAATTCCACCAGGTGAAAGAATTAAGATTCCGCTTCTTCGCATCATTCAAAAAATGGGTGGACGCGCAGACATCCCTAAAGTACTCCCGCATATCGGTCAATATTTCAAGATTCCTGTCAGGCATTCTATTGACGGAACCCTGGTGCCATTAGCTGCAGATCTTTTGGAAAAAACAAAGTACGCTGCTAAGCTTCTCTGGTATGACGACTATCTGGAACTTATAAAGTTTAACACTTGGCGCATTACCCCTTCTGGAACCGCTTTGTTAAAACGTTCCGAAACAAATCATGGCCGCGGTGATTTTGAGGAAACAATACAATCTATAAAAACCTCGCAAGCGATCAGTAAGTCTCCAAATACCTCTCCCGAAGAAAAATCCGCGGTTCCATCTTTTGAGGAGCCCTTATCGAAACTAAAACCTGAAAAAATGGCTTCTGAAGACGTACTGAAGAATAAACAAACCGAGAGTTCGCATTCTGGCTTGACCGCAATCCCATTGCCTCATCGGATCCGGATTCCGCTTCTTTTCACCATGTATAAGTTGGGCGGAGAGATTGAACTTCATCAAGCGACTGAGAGAATTGCTGAAAGTTTCAATATCCCGTCTATGGAACTTGGGCAATCCCCTTTTTCTACTGTTGAGAAGAGACTTTTTGAAGCCATGCAGGAATCAGCAAAACTCTTATGGAAGATTAATTTCATCGAACGATCAAGGCCGGGTTTTTGGAAGATTACCACTAGAGGAATGAACTGGTTAAAGAGTTCAGGTAAATTAGATTAGAATTGGGGTCTGTAATGCCGCATTGAACGGCAGCAGGATTCAGATCTGGTTAGAGGTTAGGAATGATTTGAGGGGCATTCCAATAGTCGAGATCTTGTGGAAAGAATGCGGTTTTTCGATAAATTCTTCAATCCGAGAGACTGGGATGTCCCTGACACCTTTACCACCTTTGACACGAATAATCGCCGCTCCGGAACAATCTGTGATTTTGACATGTTGCGAGGGCATTTCTCGGTTGATCAAAAAACAACTCAACGACATCGGACTGCAATCGTAGATATTTATGATGGAACGACTGCAAGAGCAAGTGATCCAGGAGGATCAAACTAATGCCCCAGTTCTTGGACGATCAGATTAATAATGGAGACATGAACGACCCGGAAACTCAATTTGAGTTAGGCCTTAAATATGATCGTGGTGACGGGGTTCCACAGAACTACGGTGAAGCCGTCAAGTGGTATAGGTGCGCAGCAGATCAAGGACATGCCAATGCTCAGTTTAATCTAGGAATCCTCTATAGTTTGGGCTGCGGAGTTACGCAAGACTACTCAGAAGCCCTCAAATGGTATCGTCTTGCAGCGGATCAGGGACACTCGGACGCTAAGACTAAGCTTCTAGACCTGGAACGGAAACTTACTCCAAACGATATGGGGCAACATCAATCTAATAAACTGGTTTTCAAGAAAAAAACATTTAAGCGTTATGAATCGACATCGCAAGATGTGAGTGAAAGAACCGATCCAAAAACTCAATTTAACATTGGTATTAAATATTACAACGGCGAAGGGGTTGCACAGGATTACAACGAAGCCGTTAAATGGTTTCAACGGGCTGCTGATAAGGGTAACATCGATGCTCAATTCAAACTTGGACTGATGTATGAAACAGGAAAAGGTGTTTATAGAAATTATTGCGATGCTCTCAATTGGTTTCGATTGGCTGCTGATGAG
>CAILAO010000404.1 GCA_903832105.1 uncultured Pseudomonadota bacterium
GCCGCAGAAAAAACAAAACTCACGCCATTGGTATCATCACACCGGTTAACCGTCAGACCGTTAATGCGTATCCCCGAAACCCGCCCCACCCCCACCCCGATTCCTCGAGAGCGTAAAAGTGTTTCATCCAAGCCATCGCCTTTCATCCAACTAAATGACGATCCGCCGACAGGTTCACCATTCACTGATACAGGTGCCTCGGCAGGAAGATTCAAAACTAACCTATCAACCACCAATACATTGAATGCCCCAAAAGTGATCGCCCCTTTGCGCCGTTTTTCTATTCGGCAGCTTTTAAAGGTGAACCGGTCAACACCCATGTTTTGAGAATCGCGATATCGCAGCCCCTCAGCAATCAACTGGGAAAAAATCTTCGGCTTTACAGGTTCTGGCTGCGCAACGTTGTCATCCTTCCACCAAAATAAAGTACCAACGGAAAGCACCAGCATCGCAAAAAACCCGACAATTGCGAGCATTACGCCAATAGATTGAAGTTGTATCTTCATGTGACAATTATGTCTTTTCCGTTAATAGCCATAGATTCAGTTTTCACCGATTCCAACTCTTTGAAAAATCATAACTTGAGGCGCCAGATAGTTCGTAGGCCCAAAGCGGAAACGGCGGAATAGATCAACTTCATTCCAAAAAGCTTCAACGGTGCCATTTGATTTCAAGAGGTTCCGATTTACCCATCTTGTTAGCTGTTGATCAAGAGTGGTTGGAGTATAGAGAAATTCATTTTTGTTGTAACTCCAAGGGATTACCCCTGCTAATTTGAAGCCCACGCTTTGGATAAGATCGGCATAAACAGATGCAGGGTAGGCCCACTCGTAACTTCCATATCTTTTGGCCGTTGGATGATTGCTCAGTAGGGACAAGAACTCTCTTGGCGTACGGGCGTAAAACTCAGATATCATCAGCCAGTAAGCCCCTGGCTTCATTGTTCTTCTACAGTCGATCGCGACTTGCGGAATATGCTGCCAATGGTGCACGGTTCCCGCAGAGACGATTGCATCAAACTTCCCGTACGTCTCCCGCCACTTACACAGATCGTTGACGATTTCGATATTATGGTCGTTCAGCGAGCTGAGGTAAGCAGTGCCGGTGAAATAATTTCCGTTAGGATCCATCGCCGTCAGCCTTTCATGACCCATCTTATGAAGAGCATAAGCCAGGTGGCCTCGGCCGCAACCCACATCCGCGATAACTCCGCTTTTATCAACGCCCAACTTTGCAAGAAGCCGACTAATCGCCCCTGAGGCCGGCAATTCTTGAAAATGGCGAAATGACGCAGCCGGATCTTCTTCGAGGAAAGCGTAACGCAAAACGTCTGCCATCTCCTTATCTGTCTTCGCGTCTTCAAACGCCTGCTTTAACGACCGCTCCCATTTCCCGGGGTCTTCAAAGCCGTCAGACATACGGAAGCGATCCATATCGTCGGGGCAACTTCCATGTTGAACCCTGTTTGTTATTCTCCAGCCAGTGCATTTCTGAAATTTGGAGGCCCAAAACATTCGCGTTTTTCTAAATATTTTCTTTATCTTACCCATTAAAAAATTCTCCTGTTGTGGTTCACCTTAAAGCAGATCCCTGCGCAATTTTATTGAATGAACCATATTGTTGGCTCAATTCACCATCATCTCTGCAAGGGCATCAAATGAAACACGCGGAGACCAACCCAGTGAGAAGATCGTTTCCGGATTCGAGACAAGAATCGGATATTCCGGTACAAAATTATCACTCTCCACTCGCACATGCTTGTGCCAGTCAGCGCCAACCTTTGAAAAACAGACCTTCAGCCACTCCTCGATTGAATAGGCGACCCCCGTCCCAATGGCTGCCTCAAATACCACATCCTGATTCACTAACGTCCATATCCCAGCAACAATGTCCCCTGCAAACGCAACCTCTTTCCGAACCGCAATATTACCAAGCACTAATTGGCCCTGATGACCTTGCCTGACTTGCTTGGCGAACTCCGAGATTTTTTTACATAGATGATTGGGCTTCCGCAGAGGACTTTCGTGATGGAACAGATAACCAACATATACCTTCATTCCGAGCGAACGGTAATAACGTGCCGCATATACCGACTGAATTCTTGCCACTGCATACAAACTTAATGGCGCAAAGGCGTCCTTTTCTGAGATCGGCAGTCCTTGATTGATAAACTGCACGCCACTGCCCGTGATAAACACGCGACAATTCGGGGCATGCACCCGAACTGACTCAAGCAGGTTGAGTGTTCCGGTCGAGATCGTTTCGTGGTTTTCAAATAGTGCATCGTGCCGCGTGGTCGAGTTTGCGGCAAAATGGAAAACATAATCCGGAGCAATGTCCTTGATAAGCGTCTCGACATATTGGCGATTTGCAAC
>CAILAO010000405.1 GCA_903832105.1 uncultured Pseudomonadota bacterium
GGGGTAATCACAATCCCATATTTTGTGATATGTTCACCCACTTGAAACCAGACAATATCGCCATTACGAATCACTTTAGCATCAGAGCGATAATACAACACGTTGTGTAAAATTTGCCGGCGTTTTTCTTCGCTGCTGTCTGCGCCTGTGACACCATGAGCATTGTGTAATAGTCCTTGTAATTTTTCGCTAAACCCTGTATCCCGAATTAATTCGCGGTGAAGCAGATTCAGGATAAAATCATTACTCCAATCAATGTTCTCTTCTTCGCCAACAAGTAACTTCAAGATCGAAGCAATGTCCTGATTCGGCAAGCGAATCAAATCAAAAAAGATTTTTTCCAAGCCCTGTCGAATTTGACGGCGATAGATGCCGCTGATTTGAGCCGCCAGGGAATTCTGAAACAATTGTGACGCTTTTTCTTGAATACTTGAAACGGAGACATCTTTCTTGGAAATACCTTGAATTAATTCATCAGGATATGCTATCTCACCCCTTGTCTGACTTTCTTGGAAATCGGTAATATAGTCTGACCAGATAAAGACAGGAAGAAAACAGACTTTTTTTAACTGATTAAGAATCAAGCGGCTGAGTGTATTATCATCTTCTTCTAAAAACCAATCAAGGATGATTAAATCAAATTGTATTCCCAAATCAATCAATTCAATCGCATCTTCTTTTGTACCGCAAAATAAAATATCAATATCATTTTGCTTAAAATCTTTTGTAAGCCGTTCCTGAAATTGAAAGAAGTCGTCATCAATGAGTAAGACGCGCTGTAATTTATGCATTATGGCTTCTCCGCAAACGTGATTTTAAATGATGCTCCTTGTAACAAGCCTATTTCTGGATAATCATCCTGTGAGACAAGGGTAATATCCCAATTTTTCTCTTCCAAAATCTCCTTTACAATATATAAGCCAAGCCCTCGCCCATCTTCGATTTTTGTTGTAAAGAACGGTTCGAAAATTTTGTCTTTATAGCGTGAAATGACCCCTGATCCGGTATCTGAGACAAAGACAGAAAAAGTCCTGGAATTAAGAATAATCCGAATGTTGCGTTTATCCAGTTCGGATTTACGCGCAAGCCAGAATATGGCATTATCAATCAGATTATTGAAAATCTGCATACAGGAGCCTTCCCGCATTTTAACAATAAACGTTGCGCCCTGAATTTCTACATGAATAGCTTCTTTTTGCAGCCAGCGTTCTTGTAAGGCCAGCGTATTCTGAATAATTTGTTTGAGGTCTAATTCTTTCTCATTCGCCACCTTCTTGACATAAAACATTGGCCCTAAAAGGCGAATGTCGTTGCGTAATGCCTCTAATGAGCTATAAATCAGATCAAGCTCTTTTTTGATTTTGGCAGAGGGCGGCTCAAGAAATTTTTTAAGTCTTCCTAACGCATCAAGCGCACCGCGTACCAACCGCGCAAATTCATGCGTAAAGCGTTCGGCCGTCAGTCCAGTACCGGCAAGGTGAAATAAAAGGGTCTTTTCACGGTTTTGCGCCTCAAAAGTGAGCGCGCAGCTTTTATGGATTCCGCTGATCTGTTGCGTAATATTCTCAAGGCGTGCAACAACTTGACTCGTTGGCGGCACAGGGGTTTCCAAAAGCGTTGAGATCATGTCAGTAAGATCATTGGCGAGATCTTGAAAAGTCTCCCAAACATCCCATTGCTGCTTTTCAACGGGTTTATCCTCGATTTGTTCTGCTTCTAATACGCGGAGCGTGCAAAAAACCAAATTTTTGAACTGTTCGAACGCAGCGTTTTCAATAAGTCCTTCACGATTGGTTTTATCCTTCAGGAGTGGATTATCCATTTGGGTAATTTCGATCATCCCAATTAAAGGATGATGGCGAACAATCCGCTCAAGAGGCCACTGAAGACCATGTTGAGCTAATTCAAGCCAATCATTGTCTTTTTCACCATACGGAAAAATCCGCATCCCATCTCGATAGATACTTACGCCACTGAACTCTTCAAGATCCTGTTGAGCGATATTTGAGCGTTGTAGCCATTTCCAGGTAGGAGATGTTTCATAATCGTATAAATAGACCGTAAATCCGCCACATACAAGTGGGGTCGGGATATTCAACCCATACGATGTCAGCAAATCTAATTTGCCTTTCTTATAGTTTTCTTTATATCCAGGTACAAAAAAATGATATTCGAATTCGAAGCCGCCATGTTCATCAACTGTTCCAAATAGTTTATAATGTGCTTTATGAAAAATATCAGAGGTTTCCAAATTTCCATATTTCTCGAAATTGTCAGAGCAATTCTCAAAGGTTAAGGTTACGTCAAAATCTGTTCTTCCTTTAAAAGGACTTTTCAGCCGTTTTAATGTCTGCGAAATTCTACGGATCTCTGCTTCCGTCCAAGCCGATTTCAGTTCTGAGATTTCCAACAATGTCCCGGATTCGTCAGATCGAAAATCCTGTGCCTCTCTTTCATAGTATGCAATTTCGATCTCGTTTAAGTCCTTGTCGGCTACTTCGAATGCTCTCCAGTCCAGTTCAACGACCAATTCCAAAGAAGCGCATGAGACTTTAGAAACGATCCGCAGGATATGCCCAATTTGTTGCGCCGCAAATCTGCCGACCCCTTTCTCACCAAGTGGAAGTCTTCCTAATTGGGTTCTTTGCTGCGCCTGCTTTTGTTTCTCTTTATGCCCAGAAGCCGGGTTCATCCAGTGCTTCAGAAAGATGCCTGCGTCCATGCCGCAACCATTGTCACGAACAATGATTTTTCCTTTTTCGGTATTTAGCGCAACCATCACAACCTGGACGTGTGTCGCATCAGCATCATAACTGTTTTTCACAAGTTCCAGCAGTCCAACCGTCGCATCTTTGATCAGATGTTCGCCAAGGATCTGGATCAGCCTGGCTTTCGGGGTAAATGCTTGCTTGCCTTTTTTCATATTGATTTCAATTATTTTCTGAATTTTTGTTGAAAGTGAAATTCTAAAAATTCAGGTTTCGGTAAAAACTTATCTGGTAAATTCATGGAATTATTTTCATAATTTCCAAAGTACATCGGAAAATAACTTTCTTTCTGCATTTTTGCAAGTTCTTTCGAAAGTACGATGTGGTAATCTGTTTTGATACCTATAAAACCCGTGTCAAAAGCTTTATCATGCAATGAACAAAGACAAATCCCATTTTGAGGATTTAGTCGTTCTTTTTGATTGAATGACCAGGGAATTATGTGACTTGCAATGAGTAACTCAGGAATATTCAAATTGCAAATCGCACATCTATAAAAATAGTTGCTGAGAATACTCTGTCGAAAAAAGTTTTGATTAACACGCGTTTTTACTTCTCTCATCTTATCTTCCCCGACTCTTGAAATAATCCCATCCTGTTCATCAGCAATGGTTTCTATTTCTCTATTTTGGAGTTTTGCCAGGAGTTTCTCACTTTCGAAGATTTGTTCTTCCCAATTGTTTGTGAATTCCTCCCAAATCTTTCTATCTAACGTGCTAGCATTTTGCATTCCCTTAACCCCTCTATTTTTATGATAAGGGTCAAAGCTTGCGAAATTACAAAGCTTGAGGGCGACAGCATTAGGGGTTCTATCAATCATCTTAGCAAGTTCTATAACTTTTGGATTTCGATTATGAAAAGTTCCAAAAGGAATCTTGCAATACAAATTGAACGTTACAATGAGTTCTTCTGTTGTCCAATTTTTTCTTTTCATCTGTTCATAAGAAAACTGTTAGATTATTTTTGCTTTATCTTTCGCTTTTCCGCCTGATTCAAGGATTCGAAACCACGACTCTTCATCGAAGTGCATTAATGCATTCCTGTCTGGAAACTTCGATTTGACCGCCTGATAGATTGACTCTGCTTTGATGATGGGCGTTCGCCATGAGAAGAAGATAAACAAAATTTCATCGAATATCTGATCCTTGTTAAAGTGATGGTTCAATTCATAATTTTTTCGCAAAATTCGACGCACTTTTTTTAGCGTTTCTGATTCCCGCATACTTCCATCATCCTCACTACCAACGCCTCTTTCTCGCCAATTTACGCGATGGTTATAAAAACATGACCTGAATGTGCGGTTGGACGCGCTTGAAATCCTGATCAAGACTGCCATCCCAAAACTGTATGTTGAAGTTCCACTTCGGGTAACTGGCCGGCTTTTGTTTGGATAAACTGTGCGTTCATAAGTTTCCTTTCAGGGGTGCCACGTCAGGTTAATGATAAACGCGCCATGTCATTTCAGTAAATTCATGCTAAAAGCACCAGGGAAATTTGTCAACTGCTTCTTGTCTAAAAACAGACCGGA
>CAILAO010000406.1 GCA_903832105.1 uncultured Pseudomonadota bacterium
GCTTATGGAAGATATTAATAAAGGACTTAGAGATGCGATGGCCCTCAGCCAAACTATGAATAACACACTTTCTCCTGGGGTTATGTCAGATCTAAATGGTGTAAGTGATGCGATGAGACGAGTTGAAGAGCTTTATGGCCTCATCCCAAGAGGCCCCGAAGCTTCGCTTCAAAAGACAACGGATCAAACGGTGGCAGAAGCTTTTACGATGCACAACGAAGCTTTTCTCTACGCTGACAAAGTGGACCCCGAAGCAGAAAGAATCAAAGACTACGCGAAAATGACAAATCCTCTAGGAAGCCAGCGCCTCACAGCGCAATCGGTCGGGGTTTTAATCAATGTGATGAATCAAATTCTTCGCACCAACGCAGCTCTTTTAAAACTTCAAGGTGAAGAGCTTGCCCTAAAAAACAGAGAAAGAAAACTTTCGTCCGAACAGTTTCGACGCCAGTATGAGGAGCTTTCATCGGGACTTTCAAGGCCAGCTCCCTCCTACGATCTCCCCAGGGTTTACTGACTAATTTAAAGGAGGTCCGGCTATGGATAATTTCGCGCTCCTTGGAAGCCTTGTCACCAAGCTTCACGGGGAATTTAGAAACCTTTATTATCTTCTTCTTCCTCTTTTTTTCGCCGTTGCGGTCGCCCTTCAATGGTTTAGAGGACCGGGAGGGGCGTTTGATTTTGTAGTGATTTTAAAAAGGGCTTTCATTTCGACTCTTTTACTTGTCGGGTTTTCTGAGATTACAGATGCGATTCTCGCCATCTCGGCGGGACTGTCCGATAAAATTTCAGATATGAGTGGACTCGACGGCTTTATCAAAATGGCTTCGGAAAAAACGGGTAGCTACACTGTCACAGCGACCTCTATTCTGATCGGATTTAACGAGCTTATTCTTGCCGTTTTGTCCTTTCTATCCTACGTGATCCTCTACGGGGCAAGGTACATTACAGCTGCGATGTATCATTTTTCGTGGGTGTTTCTGACGCTCCTTGCCCCTTTTCTTCTTCTATTCCATGTCTTTTCAAGTACGCTCACGATCAGTCTCTTTCGTAGTCTGATCGAAATTGCATCATGGCGCGTGGTTTGGTCGATTCTCTCAGCGATTTTAACATCTTTGCCGTTTGGAGAGCCTTACAAAGCAGAAGGGGCTTACGTCACAATTGTTATCATTAATTTCATCGTATCTCTATGTATGCTAGGAACCCCCTTCATTGTCCATTCGCTCGTGGGGTCTGGGTTTTCGTCCGTTGCTGGAACGATATCCTCTGGTGCAGCGGCAGCCATGATTGCAGTTCCTGCAAAGGCACAAATTGTGCAAGCAGCGGGAAGGGCGTCAATAAGTGAAGTAAAAGTCATCTCTGCAAAACCAATCACTACTATAAGACAAATCTTTCAACGTGAGCCTCCAAGACCCGCCAATTCCCAACAGAAAGGTAACTAAAATTTGGAAAGGACACCTTATGGAGATCAAAAACGCTAGAAAGACTTGGTTTGAAACCTGGGGAGAAGAAGCGGCGCAGAACACATTTTTAAAAGGACTTCTTCTTTTTTGTACGGTGATATTGACCGCAGAAACAGCCTTAATCACGATATTTACTCTTAGAAAGCCTGCCATTTTTGCGATTGGGGAAGGGGCAAGCGATGCGCTAAAGGTGACGCCTCCCACGAGCGAAGTCATCTTAAAAGAAACTGAAAGAACCCTTAAATCATATGTGGCGGGACGTTTTACTTGGGACTACCAGACCATTGAAGACTCTTTTAAAAAGCTTATCCCCTATATCGAAGAAGATTTCATAAAGAAATTTCAAAGCGCAGCGGCAGAAGAAATTAAGTTTGCGCGTAAAAAAAGGATGACCCAGCGGTTTTTCATTAATGATGTGAATTTAAACAAAGATGAAGGAAAGGCTGTGATCTTGGGAGATCGCATCATCTCGGTCGATGGACTCCGAGCGGTCGCGCCGCTCACGCTTGAGATCACATTTGCTCTATCAAAAAGAACCCCCGAAAACCCCGAAGGAGTCTATGTCACGGGCGAAAAGATTATAAGTAATGGAGTGGGGGGAGGTGGAAAGTGAACAGTTACGTCATAAAAACGTCGTTGGTTATGACGATGCTTTTTTTGAGCATGGGTGCATCTGGCCAGCAAGTAAGAGAGGTCAGAGCGGGACCAAACGATATCATCACAATCAACACAGCTCCTGGCCTTTCAACCCTTATCGAGCTTGAAGGGCGTCCAAGATCCGTGATCGTGGGAGATCTGGATGCTTTCAAAGTTGAGTACGCGGGGTCTTCACTTGCGATTAAACCCCTCATGGACCGAGCAAAAAGCAACCTTTTTGTCGTAACCGAAATGGATTCTTTTAGGTTTCGTCTTAGATCATCAAAGGGGGATGCTGCTGATTATGTGGTGAGAGTAAAGGCTAAAAGAAAAGATCCCCCGAAGCCCCAAGGGATAGTCCTTTCGAATTTAAATCAAGGTGATTCATTAACAGGAGATCTCCTTCCAAAGACATCGGAAAAAGAAGCTCTACAATTTTCGGTGATTTCACTTAAAAAAGTGCAAAATGGGGATTTTTTCGCAGTTTCAATTCAAATTTTGATTGGTCAGACGGTCTTTGGTAGCAGGGGGCTTAGGCTTCACCCAGATGATTTCCATGTCTTTCAAGCGAGTAAAGATCTTACAATTAGAAACTTCTATTTAAGTTCTGCTGAATTATCAATCAAGCACCCTCTGAGCGGACTACTTACTATTTCAAGAGAAGATGTAAGGCAAGGAACACCTCTTGTCTTTTACTTTTCCCCGAGGATTCTTGGCGATTTGGAAGATGGCTTAAAAGTGACCGTGAGTCTCAAGACAGAGGTAAAACCAGAGAAAGGAGGAGGTCATGTTAAAAAGAAAAAAAGGACCTGATTCATATTTTCTGAAA
>CAILAO010000407.1 GCA_903832105.1 uncultured Pseudomonadota bacterium
CTGGCTTTGTCGTGAATTAGTTGAAGATCTTGGCGAGAAAGCTAAAGTTTCAGAGAAAAGATCACGTTTATGCCTTAAGAGTAAGCAGAAGTCGACGTCTACGATTCTAAATTGAGTACATGCCCTAGTAAACTTCAAATAAAAATGAGTATTATTTTTGTTGCCTTTTTTCCTTAGTAGCGGTAACAGGAGTCGGGCTTTGTGGATGGGCATTCAAGCGCCTCGAAACATCTTTTCAGGTCAGGGGAGTTGGGGTTATGAAAATGAAAATACTTTGGATGTTTATACTCGTATCAGTTTTCTTTGTGGGGTGCTCTGGTGGTGGCAGTGAAAACGGAAGATCATCGACAAAAAATATTTTCGGTGAAGACGGCAGACAACCTATAACGACACGCGATTATCCATGGAGCACTATCGGTAAGCTTTTTGATGCGAATTGTACCGGTACCTTGGTAGCCAAGGATCTTGTTCTTACAGCGGCACACTGTGTGATCGATGAGAGCACGCAGGAGGTGCGGAGCGATATTACATCCTTCAAAGTCAATCTTGTTTCTGGGGAGGCTCCCGCAGAGGCTGGTATTTCCCACGTCTGGTGGGGGACTAATAATCCCAATAACTTTCGTCATAGTGATTGGGCAATTTTGCGTTTAAAAGAAGCGTTGGGAGAAAAATACGGATGGCTTGGGATCAGGCGAACGACGGTGGAGACCTTTCCGTCGGAATTAACAGTAGCCGGTTATTCGGCTGACTACGACAACGGTCAAACTGCGACGGTTCACCACAACTGTGCTACGCGCAATCGTTTCGTTGATCAAGGCTTCGTGCTACATGATTGCGATTCAACCAGGGGAGCCTCCGGTGGTCCGGCTTTGCGGATGTATAACAATGAGTTGTCAATTTATGGTATCCACGTGGCAGAACGTCGATATGACAGCGATACTTCTCTGCACATCGACGAGTATGACGACGAGTATGGAAACATCGTGATCCCATCGACGGGCTTTCTTGATAAAGTCATGGAGATATTAGCCTCGGACAAATAATTTTCATCAGAAAATAGATTGGGCGTAAGTGTTTTTAAAAATCAAAAATCACGCATAATCTGGTCGGTTATTTTTTTCCAGATGCGTTCATCTGCCTGAACTACGCCATGAGCGCCCAAGTCAATATAATCAAGATCATAATCGAGCAAAACATTCTCATCTGCCTGAGCTATCGGGGTGGAGTGGACATAATCCGTATCAAGTTCATAAAAATGGCTCCACCAAGCGACTTTTGACCTGATCGTGTCAAACTGGGCCTCAAGATCTTTCGGGGCAGAGACACAGCCTGCATTAGGTTGACGCAAAACCACGGAGCTCCAATATTCTTCGCCGGTACATGTGACCCAACTGATCGGATCCATAGAAAAAAGTCCGTGATTGTATAGGAGATATGTTTCACTGCTTACTGCAATTACTTCCTACATTATATTGTAGACTAACTATAGATATTTAGAGGAATGACGTGGGTTGAAAGTGGGGCGATTCAAAGCGGAAACCATAGGAAAAGAACCATGGCCTGCGAGTTGACGATTCATCAAGTGTATAGATTCTGTGGAAAAGCCCCACAGAGGCTGTGCCTCGATGTGTAGGAGTGAAGATTGGAAGATGGCGCGGTCGGGACAGGGATCAACCGACGCATCCCCTGGCAACCAGCGATCGGCTCCATTTGTGGTGACCTTATTTACCGCTTTGGCTGGCGAGTCTTAGTTAATCTTCTTGTACGGATTCCCTATTGGCA
>CAILAO010000408.1 GCA_903832105.1 uncultured Pseudomonadota bacterium
AACGCCGACAATGAAGCAATAAGGGCGTTCCTATGCCAAACGCAACCTCAAGCACCATTTTGCAAACGTTGATTTTGAGGGGCAAAAACGAGTCATTGGGACACGTTCAAAAAACCAGTCACTATGCTAATTTGAAAACCTTAGTTTTCGGCATAGACAGTCACAACGCCGCTACTTCAAGCTGTCTCCCACATAGCGAAGAGAAAATGGAGGTGGATAGCTCGACAAAACCTCTGTTGTCGACTGGAACTCATATGTCGCGGGAACTCTCTGGGGCCTCGCCCAATTAGTTTCTGTACCACAATTCCCAAGGCAACTGATCGCTTTCAACATGCTATTCCCCACTTTAGTAGGCAACTCTCCTCCGTGAGCCACAAATAAACCCGAGCCATTTGAAAGCGCTTCAATGCGATAACCATAAGGAACTCCTGCTAAAGTTTCGATGGTAATAATCGACCAATCTCCCCCAGATGTGCAACTAGCCGTAGATAAACATCGTGCGACTTTGAGAGCTGTATCCACCGAGTAAACGACATACAAATTTCCACTTGAATCTTTTGTCATGGAAGTAGCGTAGATATTACTTGCGCCAACATTGTCAACTGTCACTTCAACCCAAGAAGGAAAAACATAATGTGCTACGTTTAATGAGTTGTATCCCGCCTTATAAACTGCATTATACTTGAGGTAAGCAGTAAAAATCTTATTACCAAACTTTTCAAAAGAATAATAAGATCCGGAAAGACCTAAATCTTCCGTACTCCAAGAAGCACCAGAAAACTCAGCCTTCCTATAGGAACCAGAACCTGCATAGAACACATAAAGAGTCCCAGGCTGACCAATCACCTTAGTCTTTACAGGACCCTCTACACTAGGCTCGGTAAATAGGGACTGATTAAGAGTCCAAGAGGCTGCGGAGTTGCATGAAGCGCTGCAAGTAGCTTCCTTTAGGGCTCCACCCGGCTTCATTGTGCCTGAGGGAGAATAAAACAAAAAGAGCGTTGTCCCTAATTTCGCCAACGATAAATATTGTGGAGTCGCAATATCGTTAGGAGAAGTAGAGCCCAGGACTATGTGTGACCAACCGCTTGCAAGATGGCAATTGCTGGAACATTGTGCAATGCCAACTCCCGCCGTAGATGAATTCCTGGAATAAGCGAGATAAATGGTATCGCCGTCGGCATAAAGCGCCGTATTCTGAGAACTGCTATATACGCCTTCAAAAGAAACATATTTCCAATTAATGGAACTTTCGCACTCGCCCGTACACACCCCGACACCGACGCTACCATCTTTCGTAAAAGATGTGAAAAGATGACCCGAACTATTCTTTACGAAAGAAAGACCATTATAATATTCGAAGTTGCTCAACTCGGCACTTTTAAGAGTGTGACATGTACCACCGCTTTCGTATGATCTGCTCAAGGGAATGGTTGTCGACGTAACTTTTTTCACACCACCATCAGACAAATAAGCTAGTTTTCCGCTAAGAGGTTTTTCAAATGTCATGCGCTCAGTTCCGGCACAAAGATCGTCTGACCAGTATGTTTTCGAGGTCACTGGGTGAATAAGTTCACCCCCTAAATTCATCGCAAATACGGTATCCGAATCTTTTTTTGCGATATAAATAGCATCTCCCGAATAACAAACTGGATTATAAAATCCCAACAATAAACCTAGACTCGTCCCCGTTCCATCAAGCACCTCAAAAGCGCCAGGTTCGCCAGTGACCGAGGCCCCATCTTGACCCGGTGCACCGGGAGCACCTGGTGCGCCGGGTGCGCCGGGTGCGCCAGGAGCTCCTGTATCTCCCTTTACTTTCAGATCAAGATCTTCCCAACCACTTTCTCCGCAATGCTTAAAAATACTCTCTGCCTTCACATAGATGGTTGTTCCAACATCAGCCCGTCCACAGGCAGGCAAAAGACTTAAACTCTCCACAAAAAAAAGTCCCACACGGTGTCCCGAATCGCTCTTCACTTCTTTCGATTCGCCAATAGCTTCGCTAAGAATGACCACCTGAAACCATCCGAAATAGATCGTCTCAAAAAGAACTTTGTCTCCAGCAATGACAAGCTCTGTTACCGGCCTAACGCCAACCGCGATTTCTCCTAAAGTTTGCTTTTTAACTTGATAGAGCACCGCAAGATTATGAATATTTAGTCCGACCAGTTTTAGGGCCGCTTCGCTTGGAATCGAAAGGGCTATTGTGAATGGCGTCACAGCATCTACGGGTTCACTTGATGAAATGACAACGGGAGCAGATGAAGCCGTAATACCAAGATCAGACTTAAGTGACAATTCATCAGATATACTTTGAAAATCTGTTGCCGTTCCCTCTTGAATCGAAACATCAGTCTCAAGGGCAAGGCTTCCAGGAGGAAACGCCACCTGGATTCCGGCGATCGCACTATTTGCACTAGCCGACAAAATCTGCGTCTCAGTCGAATTGGAACTGAGGGTTGCAACCACAACTCCGTTGGCGTCCAATTTTGGCACTAAAGCTTTTCCCGCTGGAAGACCAATCACGGCTGACTGATTTCCCAAACGATGGTCCTTCTTTTGAGCACTACAAGAAACAATAAAAAACCCTAAAAAAACAAACATGGCTAAAGAAAAAGATTTTAAACTTAAGTTCACGTTTATCACGATGCACCTCCATATCTGTTAGATGTAGGCACTATAGCACATAGGGTCGAATGCGCCACGAGCTTTTAATCTTTTGATATCAAGGTGTTGTAGAACTAAATCTTTTGCCTGGAGGGGGCGGTTTTCTGATCACGACTGATGGACTCTGGCTTAACCCCACCATTTCGCCTTTTACTAGCTTCCTCATACTGCTCCGAAAAACCTGTGGCATTTTCACGGTTATGAAACCGATCGGTGCGAAAACGGTATTTGACGAGTTCAACAAGCCCCGGCAAAAACTGCTTCCAATAAGCATCCACCATCTTGGATGAGGTGGTTTTAAACTCGAGCGTCACCGTCGGAATATTCCGCTCATTTCCGGCGTAATTTCCAAGAGATCCTGGGAAATAAGAGTAATCGACCACACGATAACTCTGGGTTTTTTTAGAGAGTGCGTCCACAAGTCTTTTTGCTCGAAGATCTGAAGGAGAAAAACGCCTAAGCTTTTCATCACCTGGACCGTCATAATCGAGAAAACCAAGCGGTGCATGAATTGATAGAATTTTGTCAGGCAAAAATGTGTCAATAAGCTTAATTTGAAATAGTGTTTCAATTTCGGAATTCGGAAAATAACCCGGATAGTGTCGTGGGCTTCGACTCGAACCTTTTCTCCACCATTCCCCAGCAAGTCTATACCAATCGATCGTGAAAAAATTCCTATTCAAATCAACACCGTTTGAATTTTCGCGTGTCGGAGGATTTTTAAAAAAACCATCCGGATTAATGAGAGGCGCAATGACGATGCGTACTCCCTGCTTCTTATAAATCTCGGGGTGTTCCGTAAGATAGTGGGCAAACCTGAACCCCATCGGAACTGGAGTATATTCATCAGAGTGGACAGAACTAATAATCAGCGTCGTTTCAGGGCCGTCTCCAAACACACTGAACACCAATGGAAGCTCAGCTTTCGTTTTCAAATCAGTCTTCCACTCAATATTGTGGCAAGGATCTTTCTCCCATGAATTTTGTTCGAATTTTTTTGAGAGTTTCTTACAAAAATCACTGATAACTTTTTTCTCTTCATTGGAGTCGA
>CAILAO010000409.1 GCA_903832105.1 uncultured Pseudomonadota bacterium
AACGACATTCAATGTCTGAAACACGTCGAAAAAATCTTGATGACGCTACATATGGCATGGAAGGATGTCATCGAACACCCACGCCCGGACGGCGTCCCTTCACCAGTTCTGCAACCTGACGAATACAAAAAAATGCTCGACGAGCAGCTGCAAAATGAAACGGTCAATAGACCCCAAGAGTCAAACGGTCCTCAAGCACCTCTGAAAATTTTAGCATAGGCGGCTTTAACTGCTTATAAAAAAACAGCCCCATCCTACTTTGGGGCTGCACTTAGTACTTTAAAAACTTACAATTTGATACCGTAGTAATCGAAAGGGAAAACCTCAATCGGCGATGACGTGTCAGTTTCTTCCTCTTCTTCTCGGGCTCCAGTATCGATCTTCAAAATAGCAACAGCCGTAGACGCATCTCCCTTTCGGTAGATCATTTGCATGTCTTCGCTAAGCTTGCCGATCTGGTCGTTGTCATGCGAAATCAACGCTTCTTTTAGCTGATTTTCTTCGGAGTCGAGCATTCTATCGAGCCAGTCAGCTTCTTTTGCCATGTTGATTATTTTTATAAACACGGGACGAATTTGCTGCAAAAGAGCTTCTCTAATTTCGTACGCACGGGCATTCGCTAATACGATATCAGGCTGCTTAAAGAGAATGCTTTTCCCCTCTGCGTAAGGGACGTCGGGCCACGCTGCGATTTTAACTTGCAAAACTTTTCCGGAAGACTTGGCATAATCAGCCACTATGCGAAGGTCATTAAGTTGTTCCTCAGACATTACTGAAGAGCCTTTTTCAAAGGTAACAACCTCGCTAAAATATCGAATCTTGCTGCCTTCTTCTGCTGGTGTATCTGCGGCAGCATGGAATGATGTTAGCCCAAAGACCATCAACAGCAAAAATCTCATAGTTACCTCCTCATCCGGTTGGAGCCGGAATGGTTTGCTAGTCTCTGCCGCGAAATACGGCAGAGACCAACACCGCAGTCTCTTTAACGCCAATAATAATACGATGGATAATAGTAATATCGGTTCCCCCAATACCAATTGTCATACCAAATGGGAGATCCGTAATTCCACGAATTCCCCCCCCAATAAAATGCCGGGCGATAGCTTGAATACCAGTAGGGATAGTTCCAACCATAACCATGCCAACGCCACCATCCGAATGTTGAGGAGTCCTTTGTGGTGTCAACGCTGGAAAGTTCAGGTATTTGATCATGCTGCTCTGAGTTATCCCATGCTTGCTCAAGTTCCGCAGACGATGTTACCTTCTGACTTCCCATGTACACACGAAGTTCTGATGCATTGGTGTTTTCCTCGCCTTTTTCGTTGATTGGCACTCTAATCATGACTCCTTGAGATTTTTCGATCACTTTGTCAAACCCTCCAGCAACATCAGCACTGGAGTCCCCCTTAGAATCATTGGAATGTGAGGCTTCAGTCTGTGCAAATGCCACAGAAAAAGTGAAACAAACTCCCAAAATGATCACAACTTTCGCCGCTCTGTCCGCTCTGCTCATCGATAATACGCTCATGAATTGTTCCTCCTTCTTTTCTGGTTATTAAACATTTTACTCAAAAATCAAAACCCGGACCTCCTCCAACTTACCTCTCACCTCGCGCAGTAAACGATCAATTTCAGGATCATACAAAATGTGGGAAGCTCCCTCGCAGTAGTTATTAACGAGGAGATAGCGATGAGTCGCCTCGCCATGATCTTTTTCTAGTTGAGATACGGCGATTTCCCTGCCATTTCCTGCGAATTTTCCCGCATTAATGTCGGCAGCCATTTTTTGCAAATCTTGAGCCGATGTCACTAAATTAGTTGCGTACGCAATTAAAGTTGGGTCATGAACGGCTTCATAAGTCCATCGCTGAATATTCACGGCATTTTGCAAAATCACTTGAGCGTCTTTTTCAACGTCAGACATCCTTGTTATGACCTTTTCAATGTGGGAATTTGGTTGCTGCGGTGGATTTTCCGGCTTTTGTGGATTTGGGAGATTTGGATCTAGCGCGGGGCTTCCAGGAACGTTCGGATTAGCGGCCTCAAACACACCACTAATAGCTGGTGAATTGATGTCAACATCGATAGTTTTTCGCAAAGTATCGATCTTATCAGCAAAGGCCTCCGCTGAAATGGCGACATTGGCATGCTCCGCGTCAAAAGAATCAACCTTGATAGAATCGCTGGCTCCTTGTCTATATTCGCTAACAGCAATTGCAACAATGGTCGCTACGCCGTCAAACACATTAAAGAGAGGTCCTCCCGAAATCCCGCTCGTTGCGTCACAATCATTTAGGAGTCTATCTTCTTTAATTTCGTGAATGTAACATCCTCTGTGAACCGCTGGCGATCCGCCTCCGTTTCTGTCGGAAGAATACCCCGCAAGATTTGTGGTATAAGGAAGATGCGCTGCAAAGTCGATTTTTCTGACAGACATCCACTTGTAGGTCTCACCGATTGGCTTTGAAAGCCTAAGAATCGCCCAATCTTGGGTTCTGTTATCCTCGGGTTTATCTGTCCCGTACCAAACATAATCTATCCATGTCGCTGTATCATCCGACGAGGCCTTGCCCCTATAATTTGGTCTGAAATAAGCTAAATCGGATTTTATTAGTTTTTTTGTGCTGTCAAAAGCGCAGTGAGCGGCCGTGAGCACTAATTTTCGCCCAACGAGAGTTCCCGAGCAACCGTTGTCAAGTCGACCAATCGCTGACCAGGGGTAGTCAAGACTCGTAATGTCCTCGCGATTATCGACGCCAAAGACGTTTTTAAACTGGCTCCCGGCAAAATCATCATGTGAATCATGACCACATCCGAGTGACAAAAGCGCTACAGCAATAAAAAGCAGGATGCCCGTCCTCAAAATCATCTTTCTTCCTCCTCTGAAAATTTCCGAATGAAACCGCTCCGGAAACACTCCCCCGGAAAGAAGGCTGCAAAGCAAAAAGTAGGCCGTCTTTTAAGGTTATTTGATTTATCAAGCTAATCAGACTGATGATTGGATTGATGGTCAAAAATCTATGAGTCTCGCATGTTTTTCGGGAGAAACGGTGTAGCAAAAAACTACACCTTCGTATTAAAAAGGTTTCAAAAAAGGGCCTGGGACAACATAAAACCAATATTAAAAGGGGATCTCAATGTCCATTATATCGTCTTTGAGAAGGACGCTTTTGTTCTTTCAGTTGATTCAAATATGACCGCGTGACACCCGTTGCAGCTTCGCGAAAGTCATCATAATCAGGATCATTTAGATAGATTTTACTGAAAAAGTCTCTTTTTCAGTAAAATCTAATTTAATCGCCAGCTTCGGCAAGGGTCTCTCGCTTCTTGTCGCTAAAGAGCGGAAGAACGAGCATGAACCAAATTAATGATGACGCAAGCGCAATCCATGTATAGGCGGAGGCGATCGCAAATCCGGCATTTTTAAAGATGGCAAGAATCAAGGAGATACCTCCTTTACTGAATCGATATCCGAAGAAATCGATGACTTCTTTAGCCCTGTATCGTGCACTGAAAGATAGAGGGATGTAGAGAATTTCCTTGGATGCGCGGAAGATTGAATAATCGAAAACTTTAAAAAGCATGTAGGCTAGGCCCGCTGAAGCTAGAGTGGGAGCGATAGCTAAATATGATATTGCCGCTAGATGAAATAAAGGAATCGCGACTTGGACCAAAAAAACGGGGACAAATTTGAGCAGAATAGGTGCGACAGCAAACTGAAGAAGGGCAGCAAAGGTATTCAAAAGCGAAAAAAAGCCTCCCGAATAGGCTGTTTGCTTATCGAGATCTGGAATTTCAACTTGAAGGCGCGATTGAAATTCGAGCGATAATACGGCTGACATCACTTGCGTGACCATAATAAGAAAAAATAAGATCAAGAGCACACGAGATGACTTAAATAGACCGAGAGCAAGGTGTCCTCCCGATGCGACGGAAGAATTCTGCATGTGACATTCCGAGGCATGTCTTTTGGGCTCTCCCCCATAACGATAAGCAAGATCGGAAAAGATTGCTGCAGGAACCGTTGAAGCCGCTCCAAAAACAAGCATGCTGTGAGTTCCTAAAGGGACAGCCAGTTCGCTCACCAGGTATCCGCCCAGAATGGCTCCAAGAGAAGCAATGCCAACGATCGGTCCGTTGAGTTTTTTTGCATCGGCTTCACTCAGCGAGCTGTTGATGTACGACCAGTATTGTTCGATTACGAGAATGATATAAACTTCGCGGAGTACATACAAAAAAATTGTTGTGATGTCGGAACCATTTTTTATCGCATAGTGACAGGCTGAGAGAAGAAGGCCTGATATAAGGGTTGTCATGATGAGCGTTCGACGAGGTCCGAAATACGACAGGAGTCGACCGTAGACATAAAGTACGAGTAGCGTTCCTGGAATCACGAGAGACATCACAAGGGGTAAGTTTTCAGCCCCATAGGCTTTCTGAAAAAGTGTGTTCGAAGGACTTCTGATGAATTCGTATCCGCAAAGAAGAAAGCTCGCAGCGACCGCAATAAATGATGCAACTGCGATAGATCTTTTTATGGAAGACATGATCACTTGCCCCACCTAAAATACATAGTATGCATTCAAAAAATTCCGAGACCGACCTGCAAAGACGCGTTGATTTTATTACTTTTTTCCCGTAAAGCAACATCGTTTATGGCTGGGGGTATGAGATTGAGATGTTTATGAATATTTAGAAGTTGACACGAAAATAACATAACTGTACAAAAGACTCTCCTAGGGAGTTTTATTGAACTTCTGAGTGTTTTCAGCAAATTGGGCCTGTAGCTCAGGTGGTAGAGCAGTACACTTTTAATGTACGGGTCGTTGGTTCGATTCCAACCAGGCTCACTCTCTCTGAAAGACACACTTCGTAGGACGCGTCCCCATCGTCTAGCCCGGTTTAGGACACTGCCCTTTCACGGCAGCGACCGGGGTTCAAATCCCCGTGGGGACGCCAACTTCAGATAAATTGAACCCTACCAGTGGGAAGATGTTAAAGTGGTTCTTATCACTTCATGGTGGCAACACCAGTAAATCCGGTTCTTATCACTTCATGGTGGCAACACCAGTAAATCCATCAGGCACATGCGTTTAATAACCTAAGTCGATAATTTTGAAAAGACCTATATCCGTAAGCCCTCTTTCTTATTAGCTTTGCTTTATTGTTATACCCTTCAACACGTGCATTAGTGAGCATCGTTTTAAAGTAGCAAAGTATCTCGTTAAACCAGGATAGAAGAGTGCGTCGAAGTGTTTGAATTTCGGGAAGTTTTGATTGCGACATGCGGTCGGTCATCAGGATAAGAGTACGTCTTGCCCTTTCGTAGCCTCGAATTCTGTAAAATCTTAAAAGGCCTTCTTTCCATTCATATAGCTCACGTATGTCGGGATAACTGTTAAGCCACTGATAGATAGTTTGCTTAGTGAAATAAGTAAGCCTGTGACTGCTCATAAGAAGGAGCTTTCGAATTGGATTTATCCTCTTATCACCTGTGATTTCTTTTCTTCTCTTGTTGAGGATCGGGTTTAACATCCTAGCGACATGAAATTTATCAGCAACGATTTCTGCGTTAGGAAAATTCCTCCTCGCAAAACGTCGATAGGGATCAGATAAATCCATTGTGACCCACCTAACATTTTCCCGGCCTGAAATTTTGTACAAAGACGCTTCAAGCTCTTCTACGGTCCTACCTTTCACAACTTCAAAGGCTTTACGATTTTTATGGTCAATGATGAACGAAACAAATTCGGTTCTAGAATCTTTCTTTGCGCTTTTAAACTTGTGTTCATCAATACCAATCGATCTTGGCCAAGGGTAAGCATTTTTCTTTCTAGATAACTCAAGCTGTTCGTAAAGAGCCTTGTAGATAAAACCATATGAGCAATCAAGGTGTTTTTTAACAGACTTCAAATCAACAAATTTCTCACAGGCCCAGAGAAGGTGCGCTCTGTAGCGCTGGGTAAACCTTCTTCCCTTTGAAATACCAGAAACAGGCTCTGTAAAAGGTCTCTTACAAGTGCGACAACGAAATCTGCGCTTTCTAATGTAGAGTTTTACCACTTTACCCCTGATTGGAGCGTCTTTCACAATCACGATTCGCGAGTCATAGATAGATGTCGATGGAGTTGCACACTTAGGACAAACCTCCATCTCTGAGGTCTTTTCGGCATGAAAAGCCGTGTAACCAATTCCGTCTGGATTTGTGGCTGTTAATTTTAGTTCTGGTAAAAGAACAAATCGTGCTAGTCTTTCGTTGGGCATCGGGTCACCTCCAGTAAATTTTTGTTGATAATTAAATTTACCTGTTGGTTTTACCTTTGCCCAACTTTTTCATAAAGTTAGGTCGTTTTTGCCACTACCATGTGAGAAGAGCCGGATGTTGGCGACCCCAGATAAAGCTGCATCGCGGAGTGACGTTGAAAAACGCTCTACCACATCTTCAAGGTTCTTGATCCGCCCCTTAATCTTCGTTATCTCAGCATCGATCGCAGGTAGGCCGATATTCTGGTGTTTCAGAGCT
>CAILAO010000410.1 GCA_903832105.1 uncultured Pseudomonadota bacterium
TTTAATCCGTGTAATCACTTCGGTTGAGAGCATGACAAAATCCCGGAAATCATCATTGCTCAAGACGACCACATCAGTCAGAATTTTCTCGCGCCAGTAATCATACACGGGTTCTTGCTGCGGAAAAAGGTTATTTGACAGCCAATTTGCCAACTTCGAGCAGTTTTCTCGATTCGTGTGCTCGGCGGTAATCTCGAACGTATATTCTTCCAAAACAATTTTGTTCCCTTGCACGAAGAGTTGGCAGCCGTTCGGCGCGGTTTTTTCACCTGGGAGCTCGAAACCGAGATTGATATCGCTCAATTTCAAATCGTTCTGAAATTGCTGCAATGCTTTCGGGCAGGTAATCCACGCGAAGACACCTTTCATGGATTTAACGGGAAAGAGCAGCAGGCGAGCGTCCGTAAAGCCTAATGCGCCAGCATGAGCATCATTGCCAGCGTTTTCCGGTCCAAAGGCTAATTCAATCGCCTCTTCTAGTTGTATTTTTTTTTGTTCCTCCCCCTCTTTTTTCCCAGGACATTTCGCGGCAATAGTAAGAAATTTGTTGAGCAAGCGAATTTTGGATGGGGTTTCGCGTAACACTCCGTGACCATTCTTCTGTCGTTCTAAAAGTTCTTCGAAGGCTTCACGGATGCCGCCTTTTAATGAAGAACCCTCGATTTTGGGAAAATCCGTATGGCGTTCCCGTTGAATCGGTAAATCCACAATCCCCAATTCACTGCCGCTGCCGGCATGGAGCGGGGTTTCGCAAATGAAAAAAACAGGTTTCGCAAGTTTAAACATCGTGTCCTCCTTTGTGAGTGAGTAGCTGCTCTTCTGGTTTATGCTCGTTTACGCGATCAGATTTTGCAACCGTATTCGGTCGGGGTGTCTCAACTGGTCTTTGACTGTTTGCGCTCATACAAAACCACCCCCCTTTTAAAGATATGTTCCGTATAAAATGGATTGTGATCGGCGACATTCGCCGCCACTTGTGTTTGATTCCGCACAATCAAATCCAAACTAAACCACCGATGGAGAAAGAGACGATCAATCTGGCGGCGCACCTGGCGGCTGGGTTGGGGTAAGTCGTGAATCACGAATAAGTCCAGATCGCTTTCTTGCGTGGCCGTGCCTTCGGCCTGCGACCCGAACATGACAATCTTGACCGGATTGATCGCTTCCACAATGGCGCGCCGGACGTAGTCAATCACTTCGGGCGTGATTTCGGGTGTTTTCAAGATTACTGATTGCATAAGTCTATCTTTCTTAATGATGAATTATACATGATTGTCTCTTTGTTGAAAGACTCGCTAATGAAATTTTCAGCAGCCTGGTGATCTTCGAATGTTCTATAAATATACAGTTTCCCTTTTTCTTCAAAGTAATATATTCGATAAGGATTGTCTCCATCATCATAAACGATATGTCCATTCTTTCGTTCAGTCTTGTTATTGCGTATTCGAAGATGATGAAATTTAGCCTTGAGAATATCATGAATATGGCTTTGACGCTGAATCTCTTCCCATACATCGTCTGGACAATAAAAGAGCAAATACTGGGAACAATAACGTTGCCATAAGATTCTTCCTAAAGGATTGAGGCTAACAAGATTTCCCGTAATTTCCAGACAACTGGAACACTCATTCTTGAACTGATACATAAGGCTATCAGCTTGCACCACATCATCATGCTCTAACTGTGTAAAAGACTTCCAATACGTATTGAAAATCTGCCAGCTAATGTCAATCGGTATTTGAGGAATGAGCATCAATCCTTCCGTATCTTCGAAAATGTAATATAGCGGTAACTTGTGAATTTGTCCCATAATTGTTAAATATGGGATCGTTGCTTTATACCCTCCCGTAATATTCAACATCACATTATCAGGATACGCATTGATAATTTCATAGACTCTTTTGATTAACTCAGTCATGCCTACTTTTATAAAATCTTCTTTTCTTTCAACTTGTAATCCTGAGATCACATCTTTATCAGGATTAAACAAAATATGCATCGTTTTCCCGTCAGTTGCATATCCATGAAGGACACCTTGTAAAATCTCAGCGGCCAATCGAGAAATCACGGTCTCTGTAGTCAGAAGATAGACTTCGAGACTATCTTCACCATCTTTCAGTATTTTTACTAAGCTTTTTATTTCCGCGGAGGCGTCAATCTCCGGCGTCGGTTCTTTCTCTATTTTCCCTTTGGCCCATGGTAACACTTTCTTCCTTACGATGTCTATACACGATGCAACACCTCTCTCGTTCCATTTATCAACAGGCAAGTATTTAATCGTGTCATACTTCGTTTTCGTCACGCTATCGCGGGGCTTTTCGAAGTAATTTGCAAATAACGACGTTCCAACCGGCGTAATTACTTTCTTATTCATGCCACACCTCCGACAAATGTCAAACCAAAGCCTTGCTGCGCGTCGTAATCCGAAATGGCCTGAGCATGAAACAGATCAAGCGCATCTTGCATCGCGCCGTTGACAATTTCGAAATAATACACGCTCCCGGCCGGGACTGCTTTGCGCATCTTTTTGGGCGCGTGTTTTTGCATGTCAAAACCGCCAATCACCATTGGTTTCCCAATCATAGCGGTTTCAAGACGGATCGCCACACTTTTATGACTCCCTGCTCTTTGATAAACCCCTTGTAACGTGTTTTTATCGATCCATTTTGGCAGCCAGCCTTGTTCGAAACTCGCAGGAGTTGCCAAATAGAGCTTGAATCGCGTTCCGCTCAATTGGGGTTTTTCCGGCAACATGCCTTCTGAGGTGGCATAATGTACGGCTTTCCCTTCCCCGCCTAACCGGAACAAGCCTTGCTCTGGAATTGACAAGCCTTCAAATTCAATAAAGATTGAGATGGATTGGGTTCGTTCGTTACCGAACGTCATTTTTGATTCCAAGCGTCGCATATCGATGCGATACAACCTGCCATCTTGAGACACATGAGTTTGATTTTCCCGACCGATGCCAAGTTTCGGTTCAGGAATAATATAATCCGATAGCTTCATATAAAAGTTCTCTATTGCCTGACCAGACAAATATCCGTTCATCCCATCACAATCCAATAAGCCATTCTCAATATTTTCTATAATCTTTGTGGGATTTCCGACGAACACATTTTTGACCGGACAGTTTGAAACTGGAACTGATACTCTATTCTTGAGGAGAAAGGCTTTATTCGTAGGATCTCCTTTTTCTTTGCCATAATCTAAAGGGATTGGAAACAATACCGTGTCATCGCTTTGTAATGCGATGGCTTTGATTTTTAGCGTGTTTGTCGGATCATTCGGTTCGTTCGCCTGCTGAAATGTCGCAATCTGTTCCGAAAAATATTTGCCGCGCAACGCGCCGTAAATTACTGAAGGCGATGGCGGAAACAACATATCCGCCCATACTTCTTCGCCTCCTGTAAAGGGTTTTCCATCTCGAAAAAATAAGGTATCCAAAGCCTGAACTTGTATCTTCATACGGTCACCTTTCGGGTTAAGAAATCAATCATTCGCAATGCGGACAAAAAGTTTTCAAACGGGCCGCTTCTCTTGTGTAAGGCCATGATATTTTTGGTCATGGCGACAATGGCTTGACGTTTTTTTTCCTGGAATTCTTCTTGTGATTCATGTTCCTTTCGTTCCAGTTGGCATGCTCTCTTGAGTAACCTTTGGATTTCAGGTTCGATCATGTTAATAAGGAGGAATTGTCCATCAGCATCCATTAATCGTCGGAATTCCCGATCCAGGCCGGTAATGAACGTACTGGAAAAATTTTTCCCTTCTCCCACTTGTGCCATGAGGTCTTGAAAAATTTTCGTTGTCCACCATTCATCCTCACGCCATTTAAAAACGGTTTTATGGATTTCGCCGGAATGTTTTAACACCGCAATGGCAAAGGCATCTTTCCATTCTTTATCAAGTTCCTTCGCTTCATGTTCCATTCGTTGCGACCATTTCAGCGCTTCCGATAATGGCGTTTTATAGTGGGCAATTACAACCCCCGCTGAGAATGTCGGTTTTTCCTTTGTAAAGGCGCTGACATCAATTTGATCGAATTCGCGCCGCAAATCTTCCAGCACGGCAAACAGGGCTTGTAAACTTACAAACCCTAAAAAATCATCCCCCCCGGCATAGACGCAACATCCTTTTGAGGATCCCATTTTAAAATACTCGTGTATTCGTTGGGCAAATCGCGCAAGTTCCTGGCTAAGTTTGATATGAAATGCTTGTAAATCGTGTTGTTCTCCAATCTTTTCACCTGCCAGCCATTTCCCCATGCTATCGCCATCAAAACGCAACACGGCATAATAGGGTACCGGGGTGATCTGGTGTTTGACAAGTTCGTTATAGATTGTTTGAGCAGTCTTCCACTCTTTTTGCATTGTATCTTCTACAAAAAGTTCGCGTTGTTTGGAGAGATCTTTTTTGTTGAATTGATCAAAAATCAGGTTCCCATCATATTTTTGCCCTGACCAGGTCGTTTTATCAACTTCCTTATGATTGAGGGCGTCGAGCAGCGCGATTTCTGACGTTGAAGGGAAATCAGGCTCATACGCACTCCCAAAAGCATAGGTCTCGGCCATGCGTTTCGCAAAACACACCGCGCACAACCCTTCTCCCGGCTGTAAGAATTTCTGGCGAATCGGGAAATGTTGCTGATACCCGACGATATGAACATCAGGGGTAAATAACTTTTTCTTTTTCAAGATGTCGTTCGTCTCGGCTCGTTCTGTTTTTCGATAAAATTTCACATTGCGTTCGCCGCAGACTGAACACTTTCGGCCAGTCTCAGGCAATTGTTCGAACGCCCGCACCTTTTTGATGCCCCCGCCCAACCGTTCCAGGTCTTTGTAACATTGACGATAGTCGCCATTTAGAGGGACAAATAACCAGTTAATTGAAAGATAGGTCTTAATCTGATCTCGATAGTTGACCTGGACATCTTTGATGGCCGTGATCACGCTTGTCGCGATGCCTTCGAATTCATGGCGAACCGCTTTTTCAACCGTTTCTCCAAACTTTTTCAATTCAAGTTCAGGCTCAGGTTCAGGTTTTTCAACAAGCGCAATCAACCGATTGGGTAACGAGTAATTTGGCGTGTGTTGATCGATTCTGGGGAAAATAATGCGATCACCGGTTAACCCGGTTGCCTCAATCGCCTTCTTGCACAAATGGGAAAGAATATAGCTTCCGGCATACAAATCCTGGGTCTTGCGGGCTTGTTCGATATACGCTTGCACCGGACTGATGGCAAATAGAAACAGATGTTCACTCATAAGACTACCTCCATTTGCTTTCCGAGCAGATCGTTAAATTGATTGCAATACAGTTCGAATTTTTTATCTACGTCAGGTTTAATTGGTCTTCCAAATTGATCTCGTTCCAATCCATCACAATATTTTGAGGGAAGATAAA
>CAILAO010000411.1 GCA_903832105.1 uncultured Pseudomonadota bacterium
GCACCAATTGTCACGCCAGTGGCATAGTTGGGTAGCCATGTACGGACGGGATAACCGCTGAAAGCATCTAAGTGGGAAGCCCACCTCAAGATTAGATTTCCCTGGCTTCGGCCCTAAAGATCCGTTCTAGACCAGGACGTTGATAGGCTGGAGGTGGAAGTACAGTAATGTATGGAGCTGACCAGTACTAATTGATCGTGAGGCTTTTTTAATATGCCGTCATACTCTTCACTTGGGAAGACCAAGTGGAGCAGATGTGGTTGTAGCTAGCGAAATGTTGAAGATGAAATTGTTGTAGATGTTGTTACCGTGGATGTTGTTACTGAACTGAGTTGGAGATGTTAATTTAGTGTAGATTTTGCTGCCCCTATATTCATTGTTAAGAGTAAGTCAAATGAATGCATAGTCTTTGATTTGGCTGTGTTTTTAGCGACGAGGAAATACCCGTTCCCATCCCGAACACGGAAGTCAAGCTCGTCAGCGGCGATGGTACTGCAGTATTAACTGTGGGAGAGTAGCACGATGCAGCCATTAAAATAGAAAGCCCTGAAGGGGTAATATCCTTCGGGGCTTTCTCATATTGTGTGGACTTTGTCGCGTGGGTCAAGGTTTGAGGTTACTGCTGACGTCGCCGTCAACGACTATGTCGAAGTCCAAAGTCGAGATACTGGAGCAACCATGCTTGGAATTCGTCATTACAAAAACAGCGCGATTGATTTGTGGCAAGGCGATATCACGACCTTTGTTTGTGATGCTATGGTAAATGCTGCAAATACGAAGCTTGCTGGCGGAGGCGGCGTCGACGGTGCGATTCATGAGGCGGGTGGACCCTCTATTATGGAAGAATGCAATAAAATTGGGGGGTGTCCAACGGGACAGGCTGTTTCGACAAGGGCAGGACAGTTGCCGTGCCAATGGATAATTCATTCGGTGGGACCCGTTTGGCAGGGGGGAAGATCAGGAGAGCAGAAACTCTTGGCATTAGCCTATAGGAATAGTTTATGCGAAGCCGAAAGGCTTGGTGTAAGGCATGTGGCTTTTTCTTCACTAAGCACGGGGGTCTACCGTTTTCCTTTTGAAGAAGCGTCAAACATTGCAATGAAGGAAGTTAAAGACTTCTTAGATTGTGAAAAGGATCCCGTCAAAAAAAATGAAGTGAAACGTATAACCTTTGTGTTATTTAGCCTAGAGATTTATTCGGTGTTTCAGAAAGCTTTATTTAAGGCGTTTCCGGAAAAGGCCTAAATGACGAAGAAGTTTTTAAAAGATATTTCTTACTACAAAACTGGTGGCTCTTGCGAGACCATCATTGAGCCGAGATCTGTTGACGAGTTGGTTTTGGCAATAAAAAAGCTCGCGCAGAAAAAGACCCCATTTTTCGTGTTAGGCGCAGGATCGAATTCTCTCGTGTGGGATGAACATTGGCCAGGCGCAGTGCTACTTATGCGCCAACTTAATGGTTTGCGAGTGGATGAGTTAAAAGTCACCGCAGAAGCGGGAGTCGAAAATTCCAGGTTGGCGTTGATCTGTCTTGAATACGAACTTACTGGAGCAGAATGGCTCTATAGCCTTCCAGGGCAGGTAGGTGGCAGCATCTACATGAACGCACGGTGTTTTGGGGGTGAGATGAGTCGCATAACATCGACAGTTACTGCGGTGAATTGCGATGGAAGTATCAAAACCTACAACGGGTCCGATGTTTTTCGCGGGTACAAAAAATCATTATTTATGACGAAGCAGGATATTATCGTAGCTGCAACGTTTCAGTTTAACATTGGCAAAGAACTAGATATCGAAGCTAAAATGAAATCGAATGAAAAGGAGCGGACCGACGCCGGACAGTTCTTGTTCCCTTCATGTGGATGTGTTTTTAAAAATGATTACAGCATTGGTATTCCATCGAGTTTTTTGCTAGAGCTTGCGGAAGTCAAAGGACTCAAAGTTGGCGGGGCTGAAGTGAACGAACGGCATGCTAACTTTATTTTTAATAAAGGTGCAAAAAGCCAAGATA
>CAILAO010000412.1 GCA_903832105.1 uncultured Pseudomonadota bacterium
AATCTTGGCTTGTCGCGTGTATCAATTCCGGCCATGGGTGCCATTAGGAATAAAACGAAGTTAGCAAATTTATGTCACTGGGATTAAGCGGTAACACGATTAAGCTTTAAGGCTATCTTTAAGAAAAGGGCTGTCAAAAAGATTGACAGCCCTTTTCTTATTCAACGAATTATACGTCGATTTTCAAGGGTTATTAACCAGGAACGCTAGATCGGGTTGTATTTCTATTAGTAAAAACAGTGGGTTTAATGCTTTGCCGTTTAGTCCAGCTTTTTGGCTGTGTTTTTGCTTTTGACCTGTCGCGGGTTTAACCCGTCGATATTAAAGTTGAGTGGCTGTTGAATTGTGATTGCTGTGAAGCAAAGGACTGGAAGATGATTCGGTTGTTGTTGCATGTCGTGATAAGTCTTGCGATTTCTTCATTAGCGTCAGGATGTTTAAAAAAGTCGAAAAAGCCCCCAGAGCAGACAACCATTGTGACGAACGAACAACCCCAAGAAGATGAAAAAAACTCAGAAAAACTTCCTCGAGGAATTGTTGTAAAAACACCACTCGACGAGAATACGGAAGAGGACCGCGATCAGCAGTCTGTGAATCTCATTGATTCAGAAGATCTTACAGAATTAACGTGCGAAAGTGCTGTGGATCTTGATAAAAACGAGATTGAAGAGTAGGTTTCCTTCCTCGTTCGTCTCCTCCATCCAAAAAACATCTGTTGAAAACCATCAAATGATCTAATAGATTAGGGTGTGTGCTCAATTTAAAATCGTAGACATCGACTTCTGCTTACTCTTGAGGCATAAACGTGATCTTTTCTCTGAGACCTTTAGCTTTTTCGCCGAGATCTTCAGCTAATTCAAGGCAAAGTCAGCTGGCTAAGCCAAAGTATTCCGAGGGAGATCATGATTAGGCAACAAGATGACGACAAAGACTAAGTCTGAGCGCTAGAAGGGTTTCAGGCTAATTGAGTACACACTACAGTAGGAAATGCGTTTCACTTCTATTTTTTGGGGGGGAGTATGCTACCCAACGGTATGCTGCGTAAATATTTTTTGTGCCTATCACTCATCTCTTTTATAGCATTCCAAGCATGTGCCAAAAAGAAAAAAGAAGGGGATCCTGGAGGTGCGGAGATCGACAGGACAAGCGCAGGGGATGTTATGACTATGGCCGCAGATGAGCAAAATGTTATGATTAAGGTGTCAGCGCTTGACCAGCCGTTTTTTATGTGGTCTTCGGTCTACGATCCCTTCGGTGATATTTCGGAGACAGCACTCCAGGGGAAAATTGTTATCTTCGAAAGAAAGGGAAGTAAACTCTTTCTTTTTGAAGACTTGACGAAGGGTGGGGTGCCATACTCTTTGCCGCTTGTTCCAAAGCTGCTCGCGGAGCTTCCGATTGTTGTAGAATCAGGCGAATGGATTACCTTTGATTTTAACGAAGGAATGAAAAATCTTTTTATTGGTTCAGAAGGGGTCTCTCCAGATACCGTTCTACCGCTTCTTGGTTCCTATATACAAAAAGGTTATGGAAAGGCGGATAGTTTTTATATTCTTCAGGTGTTGCAGCATGAACCGATTTATGGCGAACAGACCGTGACTTCTTATACTCAGGCGAGCTATCATTTCAAACCATATCGCAAGAATGACGGTTTCGAAGCCAAAGAATCCATCGGTTTAGAGCGAGTTGGATATTTTACGACTAGAACGCTCAGAGAAGAGAAGACTGGAAGAGAAATCACGTATGCTGAGCACTGGGACATTCGCAACATTCCAATAACCTACTATGTTTCTATGAATACGCCTAGCGACTACGCGGATGCGGTGAAAGAAGGGATTCTCTACTGGAATAAGGTCTTTGGAAAGGAAATCCTCAAAGCTGAGTTGCTAAGCGAACCAAAGAGCTTTTTTGAGCCAGGGTACAACATTATACAGTGGCTGGACTGGGATAGCCGGGCTAGTTGTTACCGCTTAATCCCAGTGACATAAATTTGCTAACTTCGTTTTATTCCTAATGGCACCCATGGCCGGAATTGATACACGCGACAAGCCAAGATTCGGTTTTCCGATAAC
>CAILAO010000413.1 GCA_903832105.1 uncultured Pseudomonadota bacterium
TAAGATCCTTTAATTCTAGTGGAATCCGTTTTGATCGAATGACTAATTCAGAAGGCAAATATATTGGTTTGAAGGGGCCATTTAACGAAATGAAAACGATTCCGACTCAAAATGCTTGGGATGCCATTTTGCTGTTAAGCGACTTTATAAGAAAAGAAGAACAAGTCATTAAAACAATCTTCGAAGATTCGATGAAAAATCATCTCGCGTACTATACTTATGAGCAAGAAGCTGACGAATTGTCGGCAGAATGGCTAGTTGCAGCCGGAATTTCACCTCAAGTCGCCGCTGACACTTACTTAAAACTAGGAGCTTGGGTCGAAAAAGCTCTTCCCGACTTTTATGCGGGAAACCCTTACATTATTAAAATGGATCGCTGCCGCGAACTTCATGACCAGCATTGGCTGGACGAGAGCGCCAAGTATGTCTTCGCCGCCTTGGGTGATTACCGCGAACTTCATCACCATGACTGCTATCGAGTCTTTAACATTGATCGTGAAATTGAAGCCCATCAATACGAAAATAAAGTCAAAGAGAACTCTTTATTCACACTCCCTTTGGGAATGGAATCGTGGCAATCCGTTCAGGAAGCCGCCAAGAGTCCATCAACGCCAGCCACTTCGGGCTCAGGAAGAGTTGACGGGGCGAGTAAATTACTCAATAAAATATGGAATGGGTGCCCTTTTGCGCCATCTCAGCAAAATTGAATAAATGTTAAGAACGGTTTCAATAAACTGAAAAGTCATCGCTGTAGAAATGAAATTCTCTGCTAATGGGATCCGGCATTTTCTGGATGAGTCTATCTGTAAGCTGTAATTTTATATCTTCAAGAACTTCATGCTCACGTTCCAGATCGCTGCGAAATGATCGTGAATCCGTTCGACGAATTTCCGGAAGAATTTGATGAAGGCGAGATTCAACGAGGTTCGCCATGACCTGAAGTTCTTCTTGGTTCCAGTCGTTCATGATTTTCCTCCCTAATTTCAAATCTTACAAAGAGGCGACACAAAAAAGCGTTTCTGCAAAGAATAAGCCAAGCAAACTTCCTTGCTTCTAGTGTCGATCAAGAAAGACGATTTTATTGTAACATATTAAAAATAAAAGACATCTCGGCGCTGTCCGAAGTAGCTAGCGAACGACAGGGTGATTCATTTTAGGTATGTGTTGTACTGTTTTGCTACACTTTTTCACTTAGAAGGGCGTTGTTGAATAAATCGCGTCACTTAGAAATGTTCGATAAACCTCCACGCCATCTCGCGCGCTTCGTCAAAGATTGACGGAAGCTGTTCGCTGCTTGGTGTGTGAGTTGTTGTGAGTTCAACAGCGAGCGCCATTGTGTGGTTCTTCCAATAATAGTAATCCGCGCTTGAGCCCTGAGCGACATACAGGACCTGAGAGACCTGCCCTGTTTCATACTTATTTATTTCAGCCATGGAACTACATAAATTTTTAAAAATTTTCTCATCTGCCGCCGGAATATTCTTAGTTGTATACGCCCAAGGATACATAATCAACTGGCTGTAAGTATGAAGGTCCATGGAACCGACAAAGTTTTTCGTATGAAAAAACGCCACAAGAGGTTCGATGCTATTGATTGGCTTCAGATTGGGGTTGTTGGGATAGGGATAAATACGATTAGGGTCTACGTCGTTGTCCCAGCGCTCACCACTGACAAACCCATCGGCATTCACGACAGGAATAAAGTAAATCTCATGGTCGTTAACCATTTTTGTCAACCGTGCATCTCTTCCATACCCCTCTAAAAGTTCGGTGACAAAGGTGAGAATCGTTTCGGTTCCAGCGATTTCGTTTCCATGAGTTGCAGCCGTGATCATAAGCTCAGGCTCGCTTTCATCCGTCGTCACGTTATCTGAGATTTTTAAAACGTAGAGGGGACGACCTTGCTTTGTTTTTCCGTATACAGAGAAAGATGCGAGTGCGGGATACTTTGATACGGCGTCTTTAAGAAACTGCTCGACGGCCGGGTAGTCGTGATATCCAGCAAAGTAGTTCGGGTCTTTCTCTTTCAAACGTTTGAAAACATCACGAATGTCCGTTTCCATTTCTATGGCGTTCGGATCAAGTTTAAGTAACTTATCGACCTGGTCTTTGGGAAGAACGACTTCATAGCTGCCATCTCGATTATTCTTGGTAATCTCATATTCCCTTGCAATCACGTCCAATGCTGCGCGATCTTGCGTTTGCACTAGATAGCTTGACAAAATAGGGGATTGAGATGACTGCATCGCATCACCGCAGGAAACGGATAGCCAAGCAGCCATGGCAATAAGACCTAATTGGAGGAGTTTGACTCCGACTTTTTGAAAAGAAATTTGCAGGAGATGCTTCATAAGAGAAACCTCATAGCAAAGGGTTGATCTGGAAAAACCAGTTGGATATCAAAGGATGACATGACAATAGAGTTAACTGACAGGAGACCGGTGGATATCTCTCTCTATTATTTTATCCGAAGGTTCTTTAATGTAAAAATGAGTCAAAAATTTGACACGGCCTTGAACGCTGCCGCGTCTTTATATTTTCTTCTTATTCGGAGGGTTGTTACAAAAAAAAGGCATAAAAAAAGGGCTCCTGGGAGCCCTTTTTTCTTCTACCAACGATTACCGCCGCTTCCGCCGCGATCGCCGCGACCGCCGCGACCGCCGCCGCCGCCGCCGCCGCCTCCACCACCGCTGCCTCTACGAGAGGAGCCTTCTGGCCTGGCTTCGTTTACGGTAATTTGACGCCCATCGAGGTTGTGGCCATTAAATTTCTTAACCGCCTCTTCGGCCTCTTGCTGAGACGCCATCTCGACAAAGCCAAAACCTTTGCTTCGCCCCGAGTCACGATCCGTGATCACTTTTGCCGATTCCACAGTTCCCGCTTGGCTAAACAAGCTGTTAAGAGTTTCCTCGGTAGTTGAATACGACAGACCGCCAACATAAAGTTTCTTACCCATACAAAAAATCCTCAAAACTAAAAAAAATAAAAACCCATCCAAAACAAGGATAAGTCGAGAGACTAATTTATTTATCACAAGATTAATTAAAATGCGCCGATTATTTATAAAAAGCACAAATCGCGGATAGCATAATTATTTCAGTTTATTACATTGAAATCCAAGCGTGGCATTCGGGGCCGGGTAGCGGTCTTGGGGATCTCGTGATTTCA
>CAILAO010000414.1 GCA_903832105.1 uncultured Pseudomonadota bacterium
GTGCCTATTTGAGAGTCACCTTTTTTAAGAAAGAACTAACACAATATATAGTCTTAAATATCAAATAGTTATAGTCGCAACAATTTTTCACGACAAAAACGCAGCTTTTTTGAGAACCTATTTTTTTTCTTCTGGATCGATAACGCTAAATTCACTCTCGAAGTCGTGATCTTCCACAAGATCTGTTTGAGGTGTCTGCGAGATGCGATTTTTAATCGAAGTGAGAAGATCGGAAGCTTTTTGGTAAGTGCCTTTACTGTTGGAGACGGCTATCTCTAACCATTTGATAGCTTCGGCTAGTCGTTTGGACCTTAAATTGCCAAGACCGATATTGAATGCGAGTTTGGCTTGAAAAACCGGGTTGTAAGCATATCGAAAAGCTGCTTTGTATTGTTCCAGACCTTCTTCAAACTTCCCGGTCCTGACGAGATATATACCTGAGGAATTCAAAAAACTAAGAAAGGACTTCGCGATCACTTGAGTTCCTTGCTGCCGAATCATGTCAGCAGCACTTTTTGCGACTGCAACCCCTTCCTGAGCAGCTTCGCTTTCTTGATCTATATGCAGAGCTTTTTTGAAATGTGCTTGTGCTTCCTCGAATTTACAGAGATTCAAATTTACCTCTCCAAGAAGACAGATCCTTTCAAGATTTTTGGGAGAGAATTTTTGAGCCTGCTGAAGAAGAGTTTCCGCCTCGGGAAATCGACCTTGACGTAGAAGAATCTTACCTAGTTCATTAAACGCCAGAAAACTATCTGGAAACTTCATAAGGAATTCGCTTAAAAGATCTTCCGCTTCTTCTATGAGGTTGTTTTCCGTGAGAAGACGAGCCGCCCAGAGGTACATCGGTATAGGTTTAGGCGATGTCGCAACAATTTTTTTTAGTTCTTTGACTGTTTGATCGGATGCCTTTTGGATGATATCACCGAAAACCCGATTAATGGTTTCTTCTTGCCCTTCAAACCACTTATAATCCTCATCCATGACATTTAATGTGCTTTGTATAATTTTGGTCGTGGTGGGCTTTTCCAGAGCAATTGTGAAGGGAAACTCATTAAATAATTGATCATCATTATGTGTCAAATATCCCGAAATAATAAAAATAGGTTTTATGCGATAGGATTGATGCTGCCTCAAACGGTTAAAAAAAGCAGGTCCAGGAATTTGCGGCATTTTCCAATCGAGAAAAATGTAATCACATTTTGGTTCCGATGCTGACGAAAGATATTTCCACGCTTCTCCGATATCAGAAAACATCTGAACGTTGGCAACTCCAACCTCATCAAGAGAAGACTTTATTATGTCACACATAGAGAGATCATCGTCGATCACCACGGCGTATCGATCTTGCTCGGGAGCGGCGGGGTTATTTTTGCTTTGATTTTTCTCCATGAGAGGGGCACCCTATTTTAACTGGTAATGCTATTTTAGATCAGAAGTCAATAAATGTAAAAAAATCTGCTTTTTGATTTGTTCCGCAAGAACTCTTAAACCTTTGGTAAGTAACGGGGCTTACGCCCCGCCCTCGTAAGAATTTGACAAGATTTTCCCTTTCTCCTGGATCCTTGGATACCCCGTTTTGAAGGACTCTATTTTGTCCAACTCGCCGTATTGCTGAGGTTGGTTCCACATGTATGAAAGAGGATAGCAGGTAGCTTAGCGGTTTAACTTTGATACCGAACGAATCGAGTCCTTGGCCGATTTTTCTGTCACATTTTGACTTCGGGGGCCATACATCAAGTCGTTCACGCCTAACAGCTCTCGACTCTTGATCATGTTTGCAAGAATCAATAAATCTGGTATACAACTTGCAGCACAGCATATATCACGCGCCTTTCGACGCGAGCTGATTTCTAGAAGATTGATGAGGTAACTATGTTTAACCAAACAAAGAGTTTCGTTACATTCGCGATTTTTCTTTTCACACTTTTTGCTTGTGGAAAAAGTCCCACTTTGGATTCATCCCGCATTGGTTCTTACATAAGCACTGTTCATCGTTGGAACATCACGTCCATTCCGGTTTGCTGGGAAAATCCAGATTCAAACTTCTTCCGCCAAGAAAAAGCGTGGGTTCGTAATGCGATAGCAACAACCTTTGAGTTTTATACAAATATTCGATTTGTCGGCTGGAATAGTTGCGCTGGCATGGAAGGTGCTCGTATAAGAATCGACATCCGTGACGAACGTCCTCACTCCCCTGCGGGTGCGTCATTCGAAGATAATCCAACAATGTTCCTGAACTTCACATTCCAAAAATTCAGCCCTGCGTGCCAAGCGACTCCGGAGGAATGTATCCGTTCATACGCGGTGCATGAGTTTGGGCACGCTGTTAGTTTACTCCATGAGCAGGATCGCCCCGACAGTACCTGTACCAATGGACAAGTTCCTCAACAGAACGCTGCAACAGTTGGAGCTTATGATCCGGACTCCGTTATGAACTACTGTGCCAACAATCCGGGACGCCTCACTCCGAGCGACGTTAAAGGGCTTGAAGCAATATATGGCACGAACGATCCTGGCGTTACAATATACGAAGACGAGGGTCTTGATGATACGAGATGGACGCTTCCACCGGGAATTTATCTCGGTAATCGAGGCCAGTTAAATCCGATCGGTAACGATAATATTGACTCTCTTCTTGTTCCGCCAGGAGTCACCGCCCGTGCGTGCGAACACGAGGGAAGCGACGGAAGAGGGGCTGGACGCTGCCAAGTGTATTCACCTGGTGTTTATGCACATCTTGGTGCAATGGGAGACATGATCTCGTTTGTAGAGGTAACTCCCGCTGTATCGGTATTTGAACATTGGCAATTCCAAGGTCGATCATGGAATCTCAAGCGTGGTAAGATCTACATCTTCGGTCGTGATTTTGAAAACGACGTTATTAGCTCGATCGCTGTGCCTCCAGGTACCGCGGCGCGCGTTTGTAGAGATTACGGTGGAGGAATAGGAGCAAATTGCCAAGTTCTTTGGCAGGGGCAATACGAAGCCCTCGACGCCGCTTGGAACGATCAAATAAGTTTGATTGAAGTTTATTGAAGGTATAGTACTTTTTATTCATCAAAAAACAATAACATCCTGCGCGTCGCTTCCGACAGTTGACTCATCTCTTTCGCCAGTCACGATGCAAAATTCCGCAACACAGAAACTTCCCGAATGCTGGATGGGTACTGATATTACCTGAGCGGAGGCTTTGTGAATCAATGAATGCGACTCCCCTAAAACAACCTCTGGCAAGCCAACCAAAACCTTAAGACCCAACTTTGCAAAGTTGACTTTAACTTCTTCGCACACCTGATTACCCAACTCTCCTGCAAGGTTTCCAGCTAGTTCGTCCGACAATTGAATCTCCGTGTCAGAAAAGACTTTTTTTGCAAGAGCATGTAATAACTGCCGTTCAAAAGTGAGCGATGTTGAGCCCACAATACCAACTCCGCTCAATCCGATAACAATCGAAGCAAAACCTTGGGATTTCGCTGATGTTTTAACGATCGGACTTCCGAAAGAAGGCGGATTTTCCAGATAAAACCGAAGAACGTCTTGCACCGCCGACAAGAACCCCTTGATGATTCTAGCATCGTAACTCTTGACATGAAGCGCTTCAGCGGAAGAAATTTTTTCCGCCAACTTTTTAAGAATCACATCTATTTCAAACGGCTTTACAAACACTTCCATAAACTTTATGGTTTTCAACTTTTCTATAGCATCGACATCGACAATTCCCGAAATAAAAAGGATCGGCGTTTTAGAGTTTATCGTGCCATCTCGTGTGATTGAAGCAACTTGTAACCCATCGATGTTCGGGAGGCTAATATCGAGAAAAACAGCATCAAAAACCTCGTCTCGTAACAATTGCACAGCATGAGCGCCATCTTCAGAAACCGTGATTTTACAGCCCTCTCTGATAAGAACCACTCGCAAAAGATCACGTACTTCTTCGCTATCATCAACGACTAAGATTTTCTTCCCAGACAATCCCACAACGTGCTCTCCTGCATTTTTTGCGAAACCTCCTTCGTTGATGCAACTATTCACAGATCTATAGGTTCTCCGCTTCTCCCAAATCGGTCTCCAAGTCACTGACACTTGCTGATGAGTCCATCTTTTTGGAACTCAGGTAATTCTTTGCTTTTTGAAACTTTCCTTCCGATTCGGCGAGAGACTTTTCAAACCACTTGCGGGCATCATCTGGCTTATTCCAGCGGAGATAAGCAAGTCCAACATTGAACGACAAGCGGGCAATAACCTCTTTTGCATGAATAAACTTCAATGCCGCTTCATACTGCGCAATACCTTCAGCAATTCTGCCACCGCGAACGAGCGAGATACCGACCGAATTCATAAGACTTCCAAAAGAATAAGATATATTGGAACTCTCGGGGGTATGGTCGAAAAAGGATTTTGTATTTTCCACGACCGTCATGCCTTGCTTGGCGCTCAAGGCGTCCGGGTCCAAATCCAACGCTTCTTCGAAGCAAGTCTTTGCTTCTTCAACTTCGCTTTCGTGGAGCTTGGCCTCACCTATCATACAAAGCCGTTCAATATTTTTTGGAGAATAAGCCTGTGCGGCTTGAAGAAGTTTTCCAGCCTCATCGAAGCGCTTGGTAGAAAGATATAGCTTACCTAGTTCGCTTATCGCCTGCATGCAGTTCGGACTAGCTTTTAAAAGTTGGGCCAGAAGCGTTTCGGCTTCAGCAAAGAAACCCTTTTTGCGAAAAAGTCTTGCTGCAATGAGCGTCAAAGCAACTTTTCTTTTGGCGCCTGCGATAACAGCTTGCAAGCCATTGAACGCTTTCTTATGATCATTGCTATTCAAAAGCTCCATGAACTGGATGATATTTTGTTCCTGACTCTGATGCCACCCAGTCTCGCTAATGATTTCTTCTAGCATTTCCTCAAGAAGAACCTGGGTAAAGGGTTTTTGCAAAAAATGCGTGAAAGGATATTCTTCCAATAAAGCGAAGTCCGCTTTGGTGAGCATCCCGGACATCACAAGCATAGGCATACGGGACAATTCTTCATCCTGTCTGATGCGATTAAAAATTATATATCCTGGTATTTTCGGAAGTTTCCAATCGATCACAACAAAGCGGCATTCGCGCTCTTTAACGATTTTCCAGGCTTCCTCGCCATCCGTGGCAGTCTTGATTTCGGAATAGCCCAAATTTCGAAAAAGCTCACTTACAAGCTCCACCATCATCTGATCGTCGTCAACGACGAGGATTGGTTCGGGGACTTTCTCAATTTTTTCCGGATCACTCATAACGATCACCCGCTACTACCCGTCAATTCATTTGATAAAGATATCAACGCCGCGTTTTTCGGGAAATTTTTTAAGGCTTCTTCGATCAAGTTTTTGGCAGGGCCCTTCTGCCCCTGCGCCATAAAACACTTAACCCTATTGATTCGGCATTTGGCAAAATTTGCTCCTGGAAGCATCTCGATTAGTTTCCAGAAGTCGCGAGCCAAAGCCCAATTTTTCTCAGTCATCAGCATGTCTGCAATAAGAGCCAAAAAATCAGCCCTTGGCGCTCGCTCTTTCAATGCACTTCCGACGGCTCCTAAAACGTCCTTTCTACGGTTTGCTAGAACATTGTAACCCGCAACGAGATACAGAAATTCGCAATCTTTGCTCCATATTTCCTGCTTATACCAATAGTCTAATAGCTGGTAAAGAGTTGCGGGTGCCCGATATTGATAAAACAGTCTTCCGAGTAAAAAGGCTTGCTCCTCGCTGAAATCCTTCGATCGAAAAGCCACTTGGAATAACTCCGTTGCAACTTCCTCGGGGGGATTACTCGCCTCAAATTTTGCTTCTGCCAGCAAAAGAAATGCATCAAGTCGTTCCGGATATTCTCCGGTAAGAAGATTAGTCACCACGATAGCCTGCTGAGGATCCCCCTTGTCAATAAGTCTCAACACGCGCTCGGTTTTTGCGCAGTATACTTTGCCTGGGATTCGCCCGATAGAATCACAAATCTGATTAAACCTGCTTGCGGGAAGAGGTTCCGTTTCTTCACCATGCAACTTATCAAGGTGAAATTTCCGTACTTCTCGAAGCAAGCCCTGAGGACCGCCTTCGGTGTTAAAAGTCTTAACGGTCTCTTCGATGGCAGTTATTAACTTGCTCCGGGAGGTTACCGTGATGTAAAGGCGATCAAAAATAACATCGGACGTTTGAACGACGAGTTTCCGCCTACTATCCTCCCCCGGGCAAAAGACCAATACTGGGAAGCGAGGGATCGTCCGATCTTCCATCAAAGTTCGCAAAAGTCTGACGGTACCCTCTCCCCCTCCATGCAACCACATCACAAGGACATCTGGAGGCCCGGCACGGATGGAAAAAAGAGTTTCGGACGAACGTTGGAAAGACGAAATATCAACAAAGCCACAATTTTGCATGATACGCACGAATCCGGCTAAACCAGCGGGGTCTTCACTGAGCAAGGCGATGTTTTTCCCAAAAATTCCCTCTGTTTTCTTCGCTTCAAGCACCAATTCTCTACGCTTGTCGAACTTTTCTCTAGCATCTTTTAAGATCTCGTCCCCCTTAATTCCAGAATTAATGGGGAAAGGCAATACTTCTAGCTGCCGGTCTTTTGGAGGAGGAGGAGAAACATGTTGACCTCTCTCAACAGAAGGTTTTGCCGCAGCAACTTTAGCTTCAGCAGCCGCCTGAGTTTGTTCGGTAATCTTCCGTTGATATTCCGGTGTTTTCATCTCTTTCAACAAATCGGTCGCAACCTGCATATTCCCTCCCGAATACGTGAGCGCCCGATTAAGGTTTTCTTCTGCGGCTTCCGTACGATTAGCCTTGGCTGCGATCTCTCCGGCCTTATAAGCAGCAATGGACTTTGCCGAAGTTATTTGCGTTTTATTTTCGACGTCCCGAAGGTACTTGATACTTCCATCAACGTCACCACCACTAGCCAGAGCTTCGGCTCTTCCTTGATAAAATTGAGTCGCTAGATCACCCTGCTGAAACTCCTTTTCAATATCCTTAAAAGCCTGATTTTGATTCGGCATATGAACTTTTGTCGTCAAGATCTCTTCTAGAAGAGATGACCCCATATTTTCTGTTTCTTCGCTTAACTTGCGAGCCTCTTCATGTCGCCCCTGCTTCACAAAGAGACCAGTAAGAGAAGCTTTTACTTTAAGGTTGTTTGAGTTATTTCCAAGAATTTTCTGATAAATATCTTCCGCTTTATCAAGACTGCCTTGCTTTTCGTAGAGCATTCCAAGAAAAAGCATATAGCGCTGGTTTCGATCATCGATAAAAAGCAGACTGTCGATTGCTTTCTGGGCCTCATCCCAGTTTTCTGTTTCGAGGGCCTTTGCAAAAGATTTTTCGAGAATCGCGAGGCGTCCTCTTTGTTCAAACGATAACGCGATGCGACGAAATGACTTACGCATTTCCTCTGCTTCTTCGGGAAGACTGAACGCACGAATAACGCCCAACTCTCGAACCAATAACTCCTCACCTGGGTTTTCGAACTTTCCCACCAAAAACAAAGGCAATCCCGATGAAGCACGCTTGGATAGATTCTCTTTTAAGGCCTTTATCGCGTGCCCACCGATGCCATCCCAACGCACAAAGCATGCAGCTAGATCTCTTTGCGACTCTGGAAATTCGATATCCTCTGACAATGTTGCGAACAAGGGTTCAATGACTTTCCCCAAACACTCCTCTAACATGGTATCAATCCTAGGTTTCGAGGCGTCATGATCGAGGCAAAGAACTAGTAGAGATTTTAATGGCTCACGTTGGTCCACTTTTTCGGCATTTGTCATAAGGAAAAGGTCCCTGATTATTTCTGAAAAGCCGTGATTTCGAAGAAACACGGAGCTTGGTTGAAGCTTATACTAATTTTGTTTCCACCACAGTTCAAGTGTAACAAAATACTTCTAAATGTAAAGAATGAGGCATGACTTTGAGATCGATATTTTTTACTTAAAATGAAATTAGTTTTTGTGTTTTTCTAAAAACCATCTAATGCGCTGAGTTATCGTTAAACATAGGCCTAAACCGATCATCCTATGCTCTAGCAAAATCTGATTTGCGAAGTAGAAACCTTGGGCACAGGTAAAAATAAATCTCAAAACCTCTGACAAAACGTCATGCTTATGAATTTGAGAAAATCTAAAATTTTCCAATCCACCAAAAATCGCCAACAAGGTACTAAGCGGGAAGTTTGCGAATCGCGATGAAAACCAGCGCTACGTCAAGTAAAACAGCAAAAAAGGCAAAAATCAAAAATCTGATAAAAATACCTGATCACAAACTCCACTTTTAGCCGCAACGGTCCTTATGTATAAACACTAGAACCCTAACATAACCACTAAATATCATCACGTTACTACTCCCTGCTTTCGCGATGATGGTTTTTCTCTGCCTCCGTTTTAATAGGTCTTTTAACCTGGCCATGTTAGAATTTTCTTTAAATAGGGAATTTTTTTTAACTGGGAGTAGAAAACCATGAAACACCGATCAGCCTTTTTTTCGTTTTTGGCGCTAATTCTTTTTACGCTTACGCTTGTTCTTACAGGCTGCAAACTCAAAGACTCTCGTTCGAAAGTTTTAGCCGAAGTTATCAAAAGTTCTGACAAAGCTTATATCGTCGCAAACTGGGCTGATTTTGGTGACGAAGAAAAAGTTGAGACCATGAAGAAGGCTTACGCTATCATCAAGGATGGTTTAAAAAAATCTTTTGGCGAAAATCGAATTGTAACATTCGACAAAATGGATGAAATGCTGAACAAACCGGCTGAAGACCCAAAAAGTATCGAAAAAATCATCGAACTCGCTAATAAGGCGGTCCTAGAAAATGCCGAAGTGTCGGAGAAGTTGGGCCTCCAAGTTAGTGCAAACGCATTATGGCCCAATGGTTTTATTCTATTCTTCGGACTCGGTGCAAGCGGCGATCTCGGAATCGGTGTGGGTGCTTCAGCAAACCTTGCTTTTATTGTTATCCCCACAAAGGTCGTACCGGTTGATTACGACGATACAAATCAGCAAGATGTAAAAACGAAATTTGAAAAGGCAAAAACCTATATTCGCGTGGCAATGGCCGTTTTCCCAAGCGGCAGTGCGGGAATCGGCGTCGGCGGTGGACTCGGTGGTGATGTCGGATTCGGTCTCCTTTGGGGCCGTCTCTTAGATCCAAAAGACTTACAAGGTATTATGGGAGGTGTCAGTGTTTCAGGGAATCTTGGCGTCGGTTTCCATGTAAAATTTGCCATGCTTCGCCGTAGTACGAATAAGCTCGGCGCACCGATCAGCCTCGAGGACCTCGATAGACCTGATATCACCGAAATTATTAAGCGTCTCAACCAAACCCAACAAGCAACTATCTATAATCCTATGTTCTTATTATCGTTTGGAGGGGGAGCTGAAGCCGGAGTCCAAGCTCACGCTAGTATTAGTTATCTATTTCCACTCAATATTCGATGGTTCGATGCTAAATTTGATTTCCTTCAAAATATGCCCATTATTGCAGCACCAACTCAACCGACACAGCCAACTCAGCCGACTGAGCCTACTCAACCCACTCCGTCAACCGAACCCACGCAACCAACTCAGCCTGCACAGGTGTCAAGCATAAACGACTCCCAATCTTCGGATGATGCAACAATGTTTGCCTTGTCTCAAAAGACCTATTCAACTGATAGCTCGGGGTCAAGCGAAGAAGAGATTTCTTCGCAGAACCTAAGCACCAAACCAGTTACTGATGGCGAGAAAGAAGTACCAACAAGTGTCGTAATCGAACTCTAATTTTCTAGCATTAGTGGGCAAGGACATCGGCGACAGCCGTTGTCCATGCCAACTGATTATCATAATCATAAACACATACGCGATATGAGTACCTATTACCAGTGGTGAGTCCCGAATTCACTTCGTTTGTTGGGTCTGTAAATGGTTTTGTATTGTACGTATAAATAATAGCCCCATCAGAAGAACAGTCCGCATTGGGAGCCGAGCTTCCATCTATTCTTCGCACCTTGACCTCTTTATAGTGATCCGTATCGGATGGGAAATCGAGCGAAAGATTGATCTCACCCGTGTTCGAACCTTCCACGGCCGTAAATCCCGCCATGGGAGGAATGTGGCTAATGCAATAAATCCGGCGTGCAACATCACATCCTAATGCTGAACTATAAATCCATCCGTCCGTCGCTGAGGTTCTGCTTCCAGCGAAACCATTATCACTTGACGAATCGCTTGACCAGTTGACACAATGATCCGTCCCCTTGGTTCCATCAGCCGCTGTTCCGGTCCAAACATCATCGTTGCTCCCGGGCTGTGCACCGTTTTCTTGATATCTAATTGAGTTGGTAAGCGAATTAGGATCACCCCATAGAGCATCCCAGTTATCAGCAACTTCTTGACCAACTCGATTGTATACTTTTTCGCCTCCTAAATCATTTAGTCTGTCTATTGCATTGGTTGCTCCCTGCGAGCGAATCATGATCCAAGCACCTGTCAAATCTTGATTGCCTGCTAACGTTGCACATTCAGCATCACCACTTGTAAGCGATGCTAATGCATTTCCAGTATAGGTCGATGAACTCACAAACAATATATGTCTTGCCTTGGACTGAACTGATGAAGCCGTCATCGAACTCGTAACGTTTCCGGCCTCATCGTATACGCACGCACGAAAGCTGTATAGCGATCCGGCTCCAGCCATAATGACCTCGTCATTCGATATCGGGGAACCAAAACTCGAATAACTCTTTGCTTCTGAACCTGCCGTGCAATTTGCCGGGGCGATTGCACCATCAGCAACCCTCACAGCCACTGCTTCATAATCAGACGTATCCCCAGGGAAGGTTATCGAAATCAATACCCCTCTATCACGCTGCTGACCGATTTTAACAGAAAAACTCGATAGTTCAGGTGGAGCCGCCGTATCAATGACAAACGTCTTGTTCGTCGATAGGGCCGTGGCGGCACCTGCGTCAGTATTGATATTATTTCCAGCACTATCTTTTAGAGTTCGATCACCAGTATATGAGAAATGCGGTGTTGATGCGTTGATATTAAGATCTGCCGATGTATCACCAGCTTGCACCGTGTAAAGGAATGTTAACGTCTCCGTCCCTGAACCTGAGCTATACAGAGCGTATTGATCTGTAGCGCCAGTTTCAAGCTTTAGCTTAGCATCCCCGGTCGATCCACCAAACGTCACATTTTCATCGAATGTCACCTGAATCGATATAGCATCACCGGCCTTCTTCGGCGCGACGTCGCTTGTTGAAGATGTAATGTTAGTCGCTGTTGGCGCTGTGGTATCAATGACAAGATTTTTATTAGTCGAAAGCGCTGTCGCGGCGCTTGCGTCAGTATTTATATTATTTCCGGCGCTATCTTTTAGTGTGCGGTCGCCCGTGTAGGAAAAGTGTGGCGACGAGCCATTGATGTTAAGATCTGCCGACGTATCACCAGCCTGTACTGTGTAACTAAACGTGAGTGTATTACCACCGGATCCGGAATCGTAGATGGCATATTGATCTGTGGCGCCCGTTTCTAGTTTTAGCTTAGCATCTCCGGTCGATCCGCCGAACGTCACATTTTCACCGAATGTCACTTGAATCGAGATCACCTCGCCAGCCTTCTTCGGTGTGGCGTCGCTTGTTGAAGATGTAATATTAGTTGCTGATGGTGCTGTGGTATCGATGACGAGGTTCTTATTAGTCGAAAGCGCTGTTGCCGCGCTCGCATCGGTATTGATGTCGTTTCCTGCCGCATCTTTTAGGGTGCGATCGCCTGTATATGAGAAGTGTGGCGATGAGCCGTTGATGTTAAGATCTGCCGACGTATCACCCGCCTGCACAGTGTAAATAAATGTCAACGTCGCTGTTCCTGAACCCGAATCATACAAAGCGTATTGATCTGTAGCGCCGGTCTCAAGTTTTAGCTTAGCATCACCGGTCGATCCGCCGAACGTGACGTTTTCATCGAATGTCACCTGTATCGATACAGCATCACCGGCCTTCTTCGGTGTAGCATCGCTCGTTGAAGACGTAATGTTAGTCGCTGTTGGTGCTGTGGTATCGATAACAAGGTTCTTATTGGTTGAAAGCGCCGTCGCTGCACTTGCATCTGTATTAAGATCATTTCCAGCAGCGTCTTTTAAAGTGCGATCTCCCGTATAGGAGAAGTGTGGCGATGAGCCATTAATGTTAAGATCTGCCGACGTATCACCCGCCTGCACAGTGTAAATAAATGTCAACGTCGCTGTTCCTGAACCCGAATCATACAAAGCGTATTGATCTGTA
>CAILAO010000415.1 GCA_903832105.1 uncultured Pseudomonadota bacterium
CTGCGTGGAGAAAATCCTTGAAATGACCCCCTACGGCTCATGAAGTTGACCATAGGACGAAATTAGTAAAAAATCCTCTCCGATTTACAAACGAGTTTTGAAAAAGGCTCACCCGGTTTGACCACTCTTGGCTCATCCGGTTTGACCACCCCAGGAAAGAACATTTTATCATTTTGTTAAGTAATCATGATTGATTATTGTTGGCTGTTAACAAAATTAATCATGAAAAACAATTGTATTACTATGAACAAAGTGAGAACTATCCTTGCCCTCTACACCACAGGTGTAAGCAAGAAAATGATCAGCGTACGTGCAGACGTAACGCGCAACACAGTAAAAAGGTACATCAGGCTGTATATAGCCATGAACGTGCCTTTCGAAGAGTTATCAAAATTAAGCGACAGCGAGCTTGAGAAGGCCTTCATTGGGAAAGAGCATGTAGAGCCTGATGAACGTACCAGGCAGATGATCTCGCTTTTTCCTGAAGTGGAAAAGGCATTGAAGAAAAAAGGAGAAACACGCATCACCATGTGGAAGAAATACCTTTCACTCTTTCCCGATGGATTTAGTTACTCCCATTTCAAACGTACATACAGGCAATGGCTGCAGCAATATAATACAGTGATGCATATAGAGCACAAAGCCGGAGACAAGATGTATGTTGATTATGCAGGAGATAAGTTAAGTTATTTTGACCCGGTAAGCGGCGAAGAAACAACAGTGGAGATCTTCGTGGCCATACTCGGTGCAAGCCAGCTGACTTATGTTGAAGCCACTATGACACAACAGAAAGAAGATTTTATCATAGCCTGTGAAAATGCCATCCACTACTTTGGCGGAGCTCCCCTGGCAATAGTAACAGACAATTTAAAATCCGCTGTTACCAAGAGTGATAAATATGAGCCGACATTGAACGAGTCGTTCAGTGACTTTGTAAATCACTACAGTATGACAGCTCTTCCTGCCAAGCCATATAGGCCCAGATATAAAGCTTTGGTGGAAGGAATGGTAAAAATCATTTATACGACGATATATGCTGCGATCAGGAAGGATGAATGCTTTTCACTGGAAGAACTTAATAATGCGATTATGGAGCAGCTGGAGATGCATAACAATCGTTTTCTGCTGGGTCGCAAATATAGTCGGAGGCAACTGTTCGAAGAAGTCGAGAAAAAAGAATTGCAGCCATTACCAATCTGCCGCTATGAACTCAAACGCAAAAAAGTGGTCACTGTAATGAAGAACAGTCACATCAATTTAAGCGAGGATAAACATTATTACAGCGTGCCTTTTAAATACGTTGGAAAAAAAGTCATACTTCTTTATAACATGAATGATGTCGAAGTATTTTATCATTATGAATGCATTGCGAAGCACAGACGCAGCAGAAAGATGTTTGGGTACACAACACAGGAAGACCATCTTGCGTCCAAGCATCGCTTTAATACGGACTGGTCGCCGGAGAAGTTCATTGAGCGTGCAGGCTTCGTCGGGCCAGACACCAAAGAGTATATCGCCATTGTGCTCACCATGAAACAGCATCCCGAGCAGGCTTATAAATCGTGCCAGGGTATATTAAGCTTCGCACATAAGACAGGAAGCGAAAGGCTGAACAGTGCTTGCAAAAGGGCAGCATATTACAAAGATTACAGTTACAAGACCATTAAAACCATACTTGAAAGAAAACTGGACCAGCTGCCTTTAGATAATGAATCCGGCTCGTCTCAAATGCCCGATCACGGTAATATACGTGGTAACGCATATTATAAATAAACAAAACTTTGGAAAGTCCACTGACGAAAAGTGTCAGTGGACTTTTAAAACCAATGCTAACTTAAAACAGACAACCTATGAATGAAGACACATTGCACAAAATGAAACAGATGAAGTTCTTTGGAATGGCGCGAGCCTTCAGTGCTTCTATTGAAAACGAAAAATCATCCACGATGACTGCCGATGAGATGGTGGCCTTTCTTGTAGAAACAGAATGGGATGATCGTAACAACCGCAAGATCGACCGGCAGATCAAAAATGCCAGGTTCCGCTACAATGCCTGCATGGAGCAAATGCGCTTTGATGTTGAACGCAATCTTGACAAGAACCAGATCATACGTTTTGCCGGTTGCGATTTTATCGCAAAAAAAGAAAACATATTGGTTACCGGAAGCACGGGGGTCGGTAAAAGCTATATTGCTTCAGCTCTTGGGAACCAAGCGTGCACGCTTGGTTATCGCGTATTCTACACGAACTCGGGGAAACTGTTTTCTAAATTGAAAATGGCTAAAGCCGATGGATCCTACATAAGAGAGATTGCCAGATTAGAAAAACAGGACCTTCTGATACTCGATGATTTTGGTATACAGCCGCTCGACACTCAGACCCGTGAATCCTTAATGGAGATCGTTGAAGACAGGCATGGCAAGCATTCCACTATTATCACTTCACAGATACCTGTCAAACAATGGTACGAAGTGATTGGTGAAAAAACTATTGCTGATGCAATACTTGATCGCATTGTGCACAATGCACACCGCATCAACATTGAAGGAGAATCACTTCGTAAAAAGTTTGCAAGTAAAAATAATGTAAAAGAAAATGAAGATGAATAAAAAATCGTAAATTTGTATTACTGCTAAACTTAATGATAATGCAGGTTCTTTGATAAACTGGGAGGAGGGTCAAACCGAATGAGCCAAGAGTGGTCAGGGATGATGATCCTTACGTGGTCAATTTAAATGAGCCAAGGGTGGTCAAAGTCATGCGCTTTTCCA
>CAILAO010000416.1 GCA_903832105.1 uncultured Pseudomonadota bacterium
AGATAAGTCTCAGCATGAGTTCTCCTGTTTCGCAGACTGACGCATAACACCGTCCTGGACGGGTATTTCCTACACATGTAAACGCAAAAACACGCTAATTATTGTTAGCTATTGTAAAAAAGTCCGATTGGCCGCATAACACGGCCACAGCCGGGTTATGCGACAAACGGCTCCCGATGACGGCGGACATGACGAAACTCAAAACGCTAAGAAAGCGGAGTTATAACGTTGGATGATAAAAATAATGAGACTGATTGAACTTAAAAGTGATTTAAAAGAAGCTTTTCTTGATTTTGCGAATGATTATGAAAATTCTGGAGAAAATCGTTACCTTACTGCAAAAAATCACTTTGATGAATTTCTCGAAAAACTAAGTACGGGTAAGAAAAAAGAAAACTTACCACCAGAATTTGTTCCTGGTATTCAATATTTCATGGTTGATGGCAAAAGAATACTTGGTTCGATAAGGTTCCGCTTTTATTTGAATAACAATCTTGAAAAGGAAGGTGGGCATATTGGCTATGATATTCGTCCATCTGAAAGACGACGTGGATATGGAACTTTAATTTTAAAACTTGTTTTAGAAAAAGTTATAGAAAAAGGTCTGAAAGAAATTTTAATCACTTGTGATTCCGACAATATAGGATCAAAAAGGATAATTGAGAAGAATGGTGGAATATTTATTGATGAAGTATTCATTGATATTTCAAAAAAGAATGTATCAAGATTTAAAATAATATTAACATCCAACAAGAATACTGCACTTAACTCAGATTCTGCTAACGCTACATCTGAGTAAGTGAGTTCGGCGTTCGGTGAAGGGAGGAATGAAAATGCCGCTCCAGGTGCCAGCGAAGTTCATGAGTGTACCGTACGACGGAAATAGGCATCCACAATCGGCAGAGTTTGATTTCGGCAAGGGAGCTAACTGTCAACTCTGGGCCTACGCGGTGCTAAAGCATTTCGGTGTACATGTCCCACCCCTGAGATCCAGTCAGTTATGGGAGGATAAAGAACACACAGAAGTTGCGCGAGAGTTGCGTCCTCTCGATCTGCTCCTGTTCAACGGCAAGAATGACTCATGGGGTGCCCACGTCGCTATATACCTTGGTGATGACGCGATAGCTCACCTTTCAAAGAAGAACGGATTGCCGGCAATCTGCACCATGGAGGAGATGTTTGCAGATCCGAAATACACAGTCCTTGTTGGAGCGAAACGCATCAAGACACCGAACAAGGCACCGGAGGCGACGCGGTGTCCGCGCGCATGACTCCTGACGTTAGGCGATGAAACAAAAATGAAACCAAGCGAAAACTTAACAAGACTAGGACTGGCCCTGCCGGTGTTAATCAAACCATCCGGGGCCTATCTTCATTGCACGCGGTCGGGGAATCTTCTCTTTCTGGCTGGCAAAGGGGTTGGCGCTTGTTCTGGCAAGGTTGGCAAAGAAGTGTCCCTTGACCAGGCAAGGGAGTTTGCGAGGACGACCACGCTGATGATGTTGGCGGTGATACAACGCGA
>CAILAO010000417.1 GCA_903832105.1 uncultured Pseudomonadota bacterium
AGAATTATCATCAATGAAATTCCATACGAAGTAAATAAAGCACGTCTTATTGAGCGCATCGCAGAACTGGTTCAAGAAAAGAAACTCGAAGGAATTTCGGATATCCGCGATGAGTCTGCTCAGGATGATATTAGGATCGTTGTCGAAGTAAAAAGGGGTGAGATATCAGATATCATTTTAAATAATCTTTATAGCATGACTCCAATGCAATCTTCGTTTGGAGTCAATATGGTCGCCCTTGTAAAGGGGGTTCCCAAGCTCTTGAATTTAAAGGATCTTCTTGAACAGTTCTATTTACATAGGCGTGAAGTTGTAATAAGAAGAACCGCCTTTGAGTTAAGAAAAGCTGAGGAAAAAGCCCACATTTTACTTGGTTTAAAGACAGCGGTAGAAAATATAGATGCAGTAGTATCGTTGATTAGAAGAGCGGAAACATCTGAAGTTGCTCAAGAGCAGCTAATTCAACAATACCAACTTTCGGAAATTCAAGTCAAAGCCATTCTCGACATGAGACTTGCACGATTGACGGGTTTAGAGAGAGAAAAGATTGTTTCGGAATATAACGAGACAATGGTTTTAATCAAGAATCTCAAGGAAATCTTGGATACCCCATCTCGAGTAACGAGTATAATAAAAGATGAGTTAAAAGAACTACGGGAAAAATTTGGAGATGCGAGACGGACCGAAATCATCGTTAGCCCAGCAGATGAATTTACAATGGAGGCGCTAGTTGCGGATGAGGAAGTTGCTGTTACTGTAACTCATGCGGGTTATATAAAGAGAACACCGTCAAGTGAAATTAGGGCGCAGAAACGAGGCGGAAAAGGAAAGAGCGGTGTTCTAACGAAAGAGGAAGACGTAGTCCGAAATCTTTTTATAACCAGTAATCACCAGTCTTTGCTTTGTTTTTCTTCAAAGGGCAAGGTGTATCATATCAAAGTCTACGAAGTCCCCGAAGCGCCCTTAAGAGCCAGAGGAAAGCATTTTGCGAATCTTATTTCCCTTGAAACCGATGAAAAAGTGGTTTCGGTTTTAACAGTGAAAGAATTTACTGAGGGACATTTCGTGATATCCGTTTCGGCAAAAGGATTTGTTAAAAAGACAGACCTTATGGCTTATTCTAATGTGCGTGAATCCGGAATTATAGGGCTTAAACTTGATGATGGGGACACTTTGGTTTCTTGTGCAATAACAAGCGGTAAAAATGAAATCCTTTTAGCTACAAGAATGGGAAAGGCCATTCGCTTTACTGAGGAAGAAATTAGGCCAACGGGGAGAGCCGCTAGGGGTGTTACGGGAATCAGGTTTTCTGATGAGGGAGACTACGTCATCGGCATGGAAGTGCTGGAGGGTAACTCCACGATTCTTTCGGTCTGCGAAAAGGGTTTTGGAAAAAGATCACCTAAGGAAGAGTATCGTGTGCAATCGCGCGGCGGTAAAGGAATATATACAGTTAAAATCACTGATAAAAACGGCCCGGTTGTTGGTATAGCCCAAGTCGGTGAGACAGATCATCTCATGGTCATGACATCTTCGGGGAAGCTGGTGAGATTTACAGTTGCTGAATTGGGGGTCATCGGACGGGTTACGCAGGGAGTTAGGCTTATTCATGTTGATGAAGGGGAAACGGTCAACAGCTTATGCAAGGTTGTTCAACTTGATGAAGAGTTTGGTGGAAGCGATGATGAGCCCCCAGTTGAGGGGCGCCAAACGGACTTATAAATCGTTATTCGATAATGTTTTAAAACGTAACCACATGATTCATCAGGTTAAAACGTGTCTTTCAGAGCAGAGTTAGAAACATATATTTATAGAAATCTAGTATCTAAAAAAAGTGGTTTGTTTACTCACGCATATGTCGAATGTGGATTTTTAGAACATGCCAACCCAATTTTTTTACTGACAGCTTCAAACGATGGGCGGACTATTTTTGACCTAGCTAGCATGACAAAAGCCCTTGTTACAACTCCAATCATCTTTAACGAGATTGCCCGTTATTCGTCATCAACGATCGATAAAGAAACGGTCGAGAGTTTTTTAGACCCTTGTGGGCCCGAGGTTGTAAATCTTCTTTGTCCAACATTGCGTCAATTAACAATAACCTCCTTATTGATGCATTGTTCTGGTCTCCCAGCATGGAGAAATTTCTGGATAAGAGATGATGGATGGTCGGCATTTGAACTTGTTGAAACTGCTGAAGAAAAAGATTTCCGACTTATTAAAAAACTGAATAGGGCAGCATTGGAAATGGGCGAGCCAGGAACGGAATGTTATAGCGACCTCGGGTTTCTTTTATTGGGGTTTTGTTTAAAAAAGAGAAAGAAAAAAACTCTTTCAGAAGTTTTTCGTGACTTTTGTCAAAATGATCTGATCTTCCCACTAACGGGTAATGATATTGGTTTTAGTCATTCCATCGAAAACATCGAGCGATATGCTGTTCCTACGGCATACTGCGCTCTGAGGAAAAAGTTGTTAGTTGGAGAAGTTCATGATGAAAACGCCGCATCATTTTCTGGAGAATCTGGTCATGCGGGTCTTTTTGCTAGCGGCAAGGCTATTTCGATGTATTTAAGAGCCCTTTTCAACTCAAAAATAGGCCATAGATTACTTGAGAAAAACCGTTCTGAAATAAAAAATCCACTTGAAAAAAAAGGGAATATTCTATTTGGATGGCAGCAAAACACATACGAAAGCTCTCGAGCTTTTCTAAATGGGCTGGCCATGGGCCATCTCGGCTTTACCGGCACTGCGTTTTGGATTTCGTCTGCTGGGACACCAACAAAGTATGCCATTCTTCTAACAAATCGTGTTATTACAGAAAGAATTCCTCAACAAATAACTCCTTTTCGAAAACAGGTGTTCTCTTTACTTAACGCGATCTTAAGTAGCTCTGTCCAGAACCCATAAAACAAACACACCACATATCTCTTTGAAATCAAAGGAAGAAAAAGACAGTCTAAAGTTTTCTTTGAGACGTCCCGCAAAGTTGAGTAAAGACACAAGTTTTTGGGGGACGCTTTATGAGTCGAGAAACATATTCAGAGGTAGGGTTTTTAAGTCTTTGGCAAGAGAGAAGGGCTGGGCAGAGACTCAGGATTAGGGGGCTTCCGGGGTATCTGGCTACTAAAGATAGCCAAGAAGAGATCTTGTGCTTCCCTGTTGATGTGTCGAGCTGTGGACTCGGAATTATCTCGTCGGAATGGTTAGCGGTTGGTACAGAAATTGTTTTTTTTGTTGGGAGAAAACAGATAAAAATGGAGATTGTTTGGAGCCTAAATGAAGGAGTTTTTCCTGAGTTTCCCCTTTCGGACGATATGGAGGCCTGTTTCTTTAGAAGCTATAGATACGGTCTAAAGACGATAGAAGAAGACTGTGATCTAATAAAAATATTTGAAAAAGCAGGCTGTCTGCTGTAAGAATGTTTCACGTGCAACACTCCCCGTTACAAGGCCAGAAATTCATTCGTGCTTCGGTATTTAAAGAGGCAAAATTCATATCTGTGGCCAAAATCTGTATATTCATACGCTGATTAGTCAGTTTTTGCCTATGCAAAAATAGACTAATCAGAAAAAGAATTTGCTTATTCTCTTTTTACTGAATCAAAAGTCACTGGATGCGGGCAGCTATACTGCCAAGCAGTTTTCTTCCGTCCTAAAGTCATCCAAAAGTCCCATGGATGATTCCCTTCGGGAAGCCCCGAGGTTTCAAAATATAGGCCTATCCGTTGCGATTTAAAAGGTGGTTTAGCTAGCAGCGCACTTTCCCGTTCGAAATCAGTCCAACCCATCCTTTCGGCGCTTTTTTCTACGTTTGGAACATAAAGCGGGAAAAATCCCTTCTCAACAAGATATTTTGGTAGGGAAAAATTCATTGCCATTAAGCGTCCCCAGGCGTTGAACTCTACGCGATAAAAACAAAAATCTCTTATACAGCGAGAAAGACCGATTTTTGAAAGTTCTTGAGACCCTTTTTCTACAAGGCTTTCGTCAAGAATCGAAATGAAATCTGGACGAATAATAGGAGCAATACCCGGCTCCATCTCCCATGAATACAAAATCCCGCTCTTTGCATTTAGATACTTATACGCATCGACAGGAATGGTGACCATCATTGGAATATTTGCTGCGTCTGGAAAGAAACTTACATCGGTGGATAGTTTTAGCCTTATTCTAAAAAAAAGAATTTTTAGAAAA
>CAILAO010000418.1 GCA_903832105.1 uncultured Pseudomonadota bacterium
CTTTCTAAAAACTTTAGCTTTGACTTTCACGCTGTATTCTATATAACCGCCTAATAATATACATTTATTTCTATAGATGATCGGGGACTAGATTGCTGTGGGTGCGTGATGTTGAGGACGATGCTTATTGATGAATCATGGATAGTTTCAGTGCTTCCTGAGCTTAGTCAAAGCTAAAGTCTTCAGAAAAGAGATCACGATTAAGCCATAAGACAATGACGAAGATTAAATCTAAGCGACAGAAGAGTTTCAGGCTAATTGAGTACACGCTCTGTTACAGCTCCGACGATGGTTCGTTTAGCGGCGCTATCCTTCGCTTTTTGATGCGCTCAACGAGCGTGGTCCGATTAAGTCCGAGAAGCTTTGCTGCTTGATTTTTGTTGTTATTTGTCCGCTGCAGTGCTTGCAAGATAAGACTGTTTTCAATCTGTTCGATGAATTGCGGCATATCGAGACCTTGATTTGGCAAAAGCGCCGATGGGTGTTCACCCGTCACGTCACCAAAGCTCTTTGGATAGTATATTGAGGTGGTTTTCTCCACGCTCAATTCTCCTTCTTGACCTTCTTGCGAGGAAAAACCTGGCTGTCCAGCCCGCGATCCTAAAGACGTCTGCTCCCGATCCAGTCCTGATGCATTTGATGATACCGAGGTGTTGGATAAACTGTGCGGTCTGTCACGCACGGCTTCCCGCATCTCTTTAGGTAAATGTTCCGGCTTTATAAACTCCCCGTCACATAGAACTACGATTCTTTTCGCCAGGTTTTGCAGTTCGCGCACGTTTCCCGGCCAAGAGTAACGAACCAAGCAATCTATAGACTCTTGTGTAAAGAAGCACGGACGATCAGCGCGATAGAGGCGATTGGCATTATCCAAAAAGAATTCCAAAAGCGCGGGAATATCATCCATCCGATCTCTAAGTGGCGGAAGATGTATGGGAAGTACGTTGAGACGGTAATATAAGTCATGACGGAACGTGCCGCTTCGAATCGCCTTTTCCAAATCAATATTTGTTGCGGCGATCACTCGCACGTCGGCATATTTCAGTTCGGATCCGCCTACGGGGGTATACTGTTTTTCTTGTAGTACTCGAAGAAGCTTGGCCTGAAGACTTGGAGGCATATCGCCTATCTCGTCCAGAAAGATACTCCCGCCATCAGCTAACTCAAAATGCCCTTGCCTTCTTCGATCAGCACCTGTGAAAGAGCCTTTTTCATGCCCGAATAGTTCAGATTCGAGTAGGTTCTCCGGAATGGCACTACAGTTTATGGTAATGAACCTTCTATCGGTCCGCTGCGATAACCTGTGAAGAGCGGCCGCTATAAGTTCTTTTCCGGTTCCGCTTTCGCCTAAAATAAGCACCGCGCTATCAGAGCGGGCAACTTTACTAACAGTTTCGAGGACTTTGAGCATAGGTTGGGAGCGCCCGATAATTTCCGGGAATGCGTGACGCCAACTTTCCTGAGGAATGGGGGTTGAGAATTGGCTAGCTCCCCTTCCTTCCATAAAGCCTTCTGATTCATTCAATAAGAAGGACCTTGCATTGTCTCTCGTCATGTCCGATGGTTTTCCTGAGGTCTTTTGTTGTGAGATACTCATAGAAACGAGGGATCTCCTATGCGGGTTGCACACGAAATACACACAGGTGTCAAAAGGAAACCTAGATCCGGTTTTTTTAAACCGAGCGTACCCTTCACAAAACGAAAAAAAAGTGAAAATCGTCGCAGCCTTAGGGCGAGTCCATTGCTGCGCACTTGTCAAACCAAGTCACAAGAATTTTCAAGGGGTCTCTACTCCTAATCATAGCAAACTTTCCTAGTGCTATGCAAATTCCACCCAGCAAAATTTTCACGCCTCCACCGCCGGGAAACCCCTTAACATGAAAGGGCCATTGAATTTTTTGCTGCGAATTGCTGAACATAAAAGCATAATGTTCACCCGTATGGTACAACCATGATACAACCGTGGTGCAACCGGATTCGGTCTTAAATTTGGAGTGACGTGTGATGCGAACGGCTTTTGTACATGACTGGCTCGTGACCTATCGCGGTGGGGAGAAAGTCCTAGAAGCTATGATCGGCCTATATCCTGAGGCACCGATCTTTACTTTATTCTATGATCCGGCATCAATGCCAACTTCTATTAAAAACCGCAATATTATAGTGCCTAGGGCCTTAAACAAGCTAAAACCGCTGCGCAAAGCACTGCTCCCTTGTTTACCAGCTTTGATCGAGTCACTTCCTCTGACCGACTACGATCTTATCATCAGCAGTTCATCATGCGTTGCAAAAGGCATCATCCCTGCACCGCACGCCAAGCATCTCTGTTATCTTCATTCCCCGATGCGTTATCTCTGGGATCAACGAGATGAATATACGCGGGAATTGAAATTTATTCCCGGTCTGACAACTGCCATTTCAATCCTTAGTTCCAGGCTTCGCCTATGGGACATCACCTCTTCGACTCGCGTCGATCGTTTCGTGGCGAACTCTAATTTTGTTGCGGACCGCGTCCGACGTTATTACAACCGCGACGCATCGGTCGTGCATCCTCCGATCGAACTCGCACGTTTTACAGCAGGCCCCCTCCCCGATTCAAAAGAACTGCAAGACTCTTATTTTGTGGCAGCCGGAGCCTTTGTCTCTTATAAGCGTTTTGATCTGGCGATTAAAGCGTGCGAAAGAATCGGAGCAAAACTCATCGTCGCGGGTGTGGGGCCCTACGAAAAAAAACTGCGCGCCCTGGGGGGAACGACCACAACCTTTGAAGTCTCTCCTTCCGATGATCGCTGGGTTAGCCTTCTGAGAGGGGCGAAAGCACTGATCTTTCCAGGCGTTGAAGACTTCGGAATGATCGCCATCGAAACCATGGCCTGCGGCACGCCTGTCATTGCACTGAAGTGCGGGGGTGCTATGGATTTCATCCAAACACAAGGCGCCGAACTGCCTACGGGTTCTTTTTTTGGGGACCGCGGGATGCTTTCTGATGACGAAGCCTTGATCTCATCTCTATGTGATACTTTAACATCATTCGACAGACGCGCATTTGATTCGCAAAAGATTCGCGCCTTTGCGAACGGCTTTTCGCGAGATCACTTTTTGACGCAAATGAAAAAAGAAATAGAAGACCTCACCAAGAACTCAAGAAGGGTTCATACCTATGAAGCTTGATTTCGGAAAGAAAGGCTCCCTCTTTACGGTTCAGTTGTCACTCGATCTCTTTCTTGTCTGCATGGCGTGGATGATCGCTTACTACATGCGTTTTCACGCTGGGCTATCTGTCCCTAAAGGGGTTCCAGAAACTGAGCTATACTTTAAGTTGCTTCCATTTATCGTCGTCATTTGGGTCGCAATTTTCTTTACGGTTGGACTTTATCGAAGATCGGGACATCACCACTCCCCTTTTACAGAGGGGCTCGATATTTTCCAATCGTGCATCGTAGCGACCGTGTTTTTTATAGCGTTCACTTACTTCTACGAAGAATATCGATATTCTCGCGTTGCCTTGCTCATCTTTGCGGCGCTTCATCCATGGATGATCATCATGGGGCGCAGTCTTGTGCGCAAAGTCGTCCGGTGGCATAGACGCCATTCGAAACCACGATGGACGCTCGTGATCGGAGGGGGGAGCCACGCTCTCCGCGAAGCATTCAGCCTTAATGTCATCGACAACTTTTCGACGCGAAAAGTGCTTGGCGCAATTTTAGTGGGAACTGCGGAGCAAATACGTGCTGGAGAGGCGGCCTGCCGCGAATTTAATTGCCCCGTCTTACCTATGCAGATGGACTGGCCTGCCTTCTTCTCAGAGCATCCTGTTCACACGGTGATTTTCGCGATCCCCCACGCCTCCTACGCCTTTATCGAAGAGCACCTGGATCAAATTGTGAACCAAGTTTCTGACGTGCGGCTCATCCCCGACCTCTATCGCTACACAAAACTCGGCGCCGGAATTGACATGATCGACGGAGTCCCGGTCATCAGTATCCATGAAAGTCCTCTTCTTGGGATGGGAAGAATCCTAAAACGCCTTATGGATTTTGGCGGAGCCTTTTTTGGCATTGCGCTATTAAGTCCCATCATGGCCTTTATTGCACTTCTCATTCGCCTGACCTCTCCCGGTCCCATACTCTATAGACAACAACGGATGGGTCTTGATGGACAAACCTTTGAGATCTTTAAATTTCGCACCATGCCGATCGATGCCGAAAGCAAGACAGGCGCTGTATGGGCAACTGAACACGACGCGCGTCCGACGCAACTCGGCAAAATTCTCCGAAAAAGCAGTCTCGACGAGCTTCCTCAGCTATTCAATGTCTTTCGAGGTAACATGAGCCTGGTCGGCCCCAGACCTGAGCGTCCAATGTTTGTTGACCAGTTTCGCCGGAACATCCCCGGCTATATGTTGCGTCATAAGGTCAAGGCCGGGATCACAGGTTGGGCTCAAATTCACGGCTGGCGAGGTAATACCAGCATCGAAAAACGGATTCAATACGATCTTTTTTACATTCAAAATTGGTCGATCTGGCTTGACCTTCGGATCATTCTTTTGACCTTTTTCCGGGGATTTTTTAATAAGAACGCGTATTAGGTGTGTACTGAATGGCACTAGGTTAACGTCTACGTCATCGTAGACATAGACTTGATACTTCAACGTGATCTCTTTCTTGAAACGTTGAGCTTTTTCGCTAAAACTTCTACGAGAAATACGGCGAAGTGTGCTGATCATGTAAAAGTCTTCCGAAAGAGATCACGTTGAAGCCATAAGATTATGACAATGATTAAGTCTAAGTTTTTCAGGGATTTCAACTTTAACCCAGTGCTATTCAGCACACGCCCTGTTACTGTATTTTGGAAAAAGTTGCCTTACCCCCTTCCTTGTGGCACACTTTTCTGTATTGAAATCGCTGATAATTTTAAAAACTGACTAAAGGAGTCCCATATGAAGCTAAGAAATTTAGAGGATCTTGATCAAAATGGCGCACTTAAAAATAAGAAGGTTTTTCTCAGGCTTGATCTCAACGTTCCCATCAAAAATGGAAAAATAAAAGACGACACTAGAATTCAAGCTGCCCTCCCAACAATCAAGTTTCTTCTTGAGCGCACAAGTAAACTCACGCTTTGCAGCCACCTGGGTCGCCCAAAAGATCGCCCCGAGCCTGAATATTCTGTTGAGCCAGTCGGCGTAAGACTTGCTGAGCTTTTGAAGAAAGAAGTAGCCTTTGTGAAGGATTACCTTACAGAATCACCTGCGATGCTTCTCGATACGCTTCCAGCCAACCAGATCATGCTTCTTGAAAATCTGAGATTTAATCCTGGCGAAACCAAGAATGATGCGGTCTTTTCGCAGAAGCTTGCCAAGGGATTTAATTTTTATGTGAATGACGCTTTTGGCACAGTCCATCGTGCTCATGCGTCAGTCGCCGGCGTTGCCGAGTGCTTTCCACCCGAACACAGGGCGGCTGGTTTTCTAATTCACGCAGAAGTCAATGCATTAAATCAACTCATCGAAAAACCTCAAAGCCCCTTCACCGTTGTGATGGGTGGTGCCAAGGTCTCCGATAAGATTGCTGTCCTTCTTCACATGATGAGCCTCTGCAACAACTTAGTTATTGGCGGGGCCATGGCCTACACGTTTCTTAAATTTAGAGGGATTCAAGTTGGTAAAAGCACCGTGGAAGGGGACAAGATGGATCTTGTCGAATCTATTTACCGCGCCGCCGAAGCCCGAAAAGTCAAGATCTTCTTACCCGAAGACCATGTCGCAGGAAAAGAGTTCGTAGAAACAACCGAAGCCGTCAATATATCCGAGCCGGCTATCACAGACGGTTTGATGGGTCTTGATATCGGTCCAAAAACCGCTAAGATCTATTCAGAAGTCATTAAGCAATCAAAAACCGTTTTTTGGAATGGCCCGATGGGCGTCTTCGAGTGGTCTGCTTTTAGCGCCGGTACTATGGCGATTGCCAAGGCCATGAGTGAATGTAAAGGGAAAACCGTGATTGGTGGCGGTGATTCCGTGTCAGCCGTCAACAAGTCTGGAGTCGCGGATAAGATGACTCACATCTCCACGGGCGGCGGAGCTTCTTTGGAATATCTTGAAGGACAAACTCTTCCTGGTATCAAAGTATTACTTGGTTAACATCATAAGAGGTGGGAATATGCGAAAAAAATTATTAGCTGGCAATTGGAAGATGAACAAACTCAATGCGGAGCTTTCAGATTATTTCGAACAGTTCACAAAAGCCCTCCGTCTGAATGAAACTCAGGTTAAAAACCAGGTGGATACGCTATTCGCAGTTCCTTACCTTCTTCTGGAAAAGAGCGCTTCAATCGCGCAGAAGTTTGGAATTTCGATTGCAGCTCAAAACGTCCACTGGGAAAAAAGCGGTGCCTTTACGGGTGAAGTATCTATTTCGATGTTGAAGGAACTTCGCGTCCAAACGACTCTCATCGGTCATAGCGAAAGAAGACAGTATTTTGGGGAGACCGACGAGACAGTCACAAAGAAGGTTAAAGCGTGCCTTGAGAACGGAATGACTCCCATCGTTTGCGTCGGAGAAAGACGTGAAGAACGGGAGCAAGGTAAAACGAGTCAGGTCGTTTCACGCCAAATGCAGGCATTTCTTGAAGTTATTTCCTCTCCAGGCAGTTTGATCGTCGCTTATGAACCGGTTTGGGCGATCGGAACCGGTCTTTCTGCAACAAGCGACCAGGCGCAAGAGGTCCACGCGTTAATCAGGGATATCTTGTCAAAGAAATTTGGCAAAGGCACCGCTGATACCATTCGGATCTTATACGGCGGCAGCGCCTCACCAAAGAACGTCGATGATCTGTTCACAAAACCAGATATCGACGGTTGTCTTGTCGGAGGCGCCTCGCTTAAACCAGATGAATTCGCCGCGATGGTTTTGGCAGGTCGGTAAAAATCTATTAGGTATGGTTCAGACCGATTCAAATCTCGCTGTTGTGATGATTCTTGTAAACCAAGATAAGATCCTTTTACTAAAAAGAACGCAGGAACCCATCTGCTGGGGGCCCCCGTCTGGAAGAATTCACGTCGGCGAACCCATTGAAGATGCTGTTCATCGAGAACTAAAAGAAGAAACAGCTCTTACGGCAAAAATTATTATGCCAGTTCAGGTTTGGCAAGGTCCCCACCGGGGCGTCGATGTTACTGCTATAACTTATGTCTGTGAAACATCCGACTATGCTGTCGTTCTTTCAGACGAACACTCCGCCTTTCAATGGATATGCCTCGATAAACTTACGGATATAAAAGACACGGTATTTGATCTTAAAAAGTGGCCTGCACTCATTAAAGCAGCAAAGGCGTTTATCGATTCAAGTATCCACTAATGCGTTGCCGCTTCGTATATATCCTTCAACTGACGAAAATATCCTTCGAATTCCGGAACATCATGTGTCCAGAGAAAATCTGGTCTTCTTTCGTCGAGCCATTCTCCTCCGAGGACATTATCTTCCTCATCAATTTCGAGGCGGTAATTAAGATCGTCTGTGATGAATGAATTATAATCAGCGGTAATCTCCGCCTTTTCCCAAGACTGTCCGCTTTCGGTGACATAGGTCATTTCGGTCATAACCTCCACCTCTTTGACGGTCCCTGGCGCGGCGCCTTCCGAGGGAGGGAGGGTCTTGATCTCTTTGGTTTTGAAGGAGTATATGGGGTAATTCCAAACCTCCTGATATCGAGAAAGATCCGCAACAAATCCTTCTTTAAGGAGCCCAATTTGATTAGCGATCACGACGTGAAATGCGCCCGCATTGGTGTCACGACATTCTATGGAATTTATATCTTCCGGTTTTGCGTCAGAAGCAACCTCACATCGAGCTCCTAACATGTGAAAAGGCGATTCGGAGATTTCCCCTTGGTAATATGTGAGAAGTCCCTTAACATCAGATGCACCAAACGGCACGTTGATCCCATTAGCCCCTTCAAGAGTGATAGCGCCTGGCTCCTTAAAATTGAGCGCCGCAGCAGCCCACCCATGGCAAAGCCCTTCCCAACTAGGTCTGTCAGGATCGGTCCGTCGACGCTCTCTCTTGACGGTGGGATAGTCGTAATCTCCTACAAAGATATCGTACTTCTCAGCGGGAGAGAGCTTCTTTAGGTCTTCCAGACTCATTTTTTTTAACTGTTCTAACGTGTAAAGATCATATTTGAAAGCGTCAGAACCGCTGTCACTATTAGGACTATTATCATCATGATAATTCCATCGGTCAGCAATACCACCCGCGTAACTAGGCCAGTAGCTATCAGGCCAAGGGGTAAAATCGAGTTTTCCCTCCTTTGGCAGATCGGGCCAGATAAAGTTATATGCAGAACTAAAGCGAATGGGATTATTTAGTGAATTCCATCGCTCCTTTAGATTTGAATGATGTTCAATCGGTTGCCCACAACTCCACATGAGCGGAAGAGTGAAAACGATGACCCGAAAAGATCCATAAAGCCTAAAACAGTTGCTCCTCATGATGACTCTACCTCCATCATAGTTCGACGAGTATTCGACAATGGTCAGCATCAGCGCTGGCCCGGCGCTTTAAGCAAATTTAAGGCCGCCTTATCTAGTTAATATCACAGCATATTGTACATATTAGTCCCGCACGGGCGTATCTTTTTGATGCATGAGAGACGCATTTTAATACAGCTAACATCATATCCATAAGTATTCTTCTTGACCAAAAGATCACATTTTGTCAGCATCTTATCTAGCCAATATTTTTCGAAAAGTTATTTATTCATGGAGGTTGACTATGTTCCGAACGTGTGTGGGGATCGCTACCAGTCTTTTTCTTTGTTTGTTCATGGCTGTGTCCTGCAAGACATCACATGAAAAGAGTAATGTAAGGGAAGCCTGGGACCAACAGAATGCTCCTTCTCAATTTGACGCGGCGCCTCTAACTTACGCAGAACTATCCGACAAAACATACCAAGCTGGATCGCTTCCGCGCCAACCTTGGTCGGATGATTATTGGCCACTCGCAAGGATTGGCTCAGCTCATCGGTGGATTAATCCTAATAAGGCAGCACCATTTGAATTCAAATCCGACGTCAATGCCTCCGACGAAGACTATTCAAAAGCGGCTACAGCAGACGTTCAGGACGCTATCAAAGACGCCCAAAGCCGCACCACATCAGGAAAGTGGGAGGATACGGTGTACTCCTCTCCCGCAGAGAAATATGATATCGCCGTGGGAGATGACCAGTTTGGCCTTACAGGCCATGAGCTGGTGCAATATGCACAAAACAGAAGATCCTACGAACAAGCAAATATTTCATGGGGCTGGATGGGACACTGTCATGGATGGGCACCCGTATCATATCTCTATACAGAACCGAAAAATTCCGTCCTAATGAAGAACAAAAAGACCGGGAAAGAAGTCCTTTTCACTGAGGGTGATATCCGAGGTATATTAACTAAAACAGCGGCTGATAATTCTTTTGTCCCAGGAACTCTCTTCATCGGAACTCGTTGCAATGACGATGATCAGAAGCTCGTCCGAGACCGCCGTGGGCGGATTGTTGATGGTGTTCTTGGTGAGTGGAACGAAACTAGCAGTGGTTTTAGCCTTTCGAAACCTGTTCGCATTTTTGTAAACAACTGGTCTCTCGTTGGTCTTTCTGAGCTTAATACGCAGAGCGTCGAACTCGTGTTCGGTTTTGCGCCTCCCTATCAAAAGGCTGAAAAGTACTGGCTCCGAGCGCTCCGATGGTATCCAATGGGACCACAAAGTAAAAATAAC
>CAILAO010000419.1 GCA_903832105.1 uncultured Pseudomonadota bacterium
CTACAGGAAAAACTTCACGCTCCGATAATCGTCGCTATTTCGCAATAGCGCGTGGCTCAGCGCTTGAATGTGCTGCCGCTTTAGATGCCTGCAAAATTCTGAAGCTTGCTGATTTCGCTTTGATCGATGAAGGGAAAGAGTGAATCATTGATATAGTTTCAATGCTTTCTAAGCTTAGTCAAAGCTAAAGTCTTCAGAAAAAAGATCACGATTAAGCCATAAGACAATGACGAAGACTAAGTCTAAGCGCTAGAAGGCTTTTACGCCAATTGAGCACACGCCCTAAACAAGAGCGACGCGGCAGTCTCGTGATTTCAATATGTTACGCCGAGATCCTTTCGTCGCCGCGTTCCTCAGGACACGTCGTTGTCGCGCTTCGCGATAACGACTCACTAAACTTTTTTCCTCTCCTACCGATAAACAGCTTGAGAACCCGATTTAGTTAAACCAAAGAAAGCTGGGGGAAATTTCGGTGAAACTCCTGAAGAAAAAACCTCAAAAAATTCTGATCATTTTCCCGATTTTTTTCCTGTTGATCAACTTCGGCTTGGTGTTTGATCTTCTTTATACTCATACGCTAGGATTTTCGCTTAATTCGCAGATTCAATCCGTAACAGAGTATCTAACGAACCTCCCGCCATCGAGCAAATTTGTGAGCACTCAGAACATCATAGATGTTGGTAACAGCCTGATAGTATTATCAGAACAAGCCGAAGTCGTCGACAGGCAGATGTTCCAAACTCTTCTGGCACTCAATTTGGCATGTTTTTCATTTTTGCTGATTTTGCTCATTAGATCAGTTGGTACAAAAGAGAAATCTGACTATCAAGCAGAACAAGGCCGATCAGCAGGTGCCGATGAAAAAGAAAGAGCAACGTTAAGAAATTCTGGTGATTCTCTTGTCGTCCGAGAAACTTTTTTAAAAGCTGTCTCTGATGCAAAAACGGCAGCTCGTTACCTCGCGCAATTCCTTGGGCAGGGAAAAACGCTAGAAGGCACAGAAAAGGATGCAAAGTTTAGCTCTTCACAATCCCTCGTAGAAAAAACGGTCCTTAGGGAGTTGGGAGATGGGTTCGTTGGAATTAAAGCCACAAGTACTACGATTGAGGACGAAATAGGCGGGGTCATGAATTTGGTTCAGAAGACCGTTTTAAAAAACAAGAGCCTTTTGGATCAGAGTCAAGCGAATGCCAGTCTTACCCTCGCCAAGAGAATGGAGTGGAACTCCATTTCCTCATATATGAGGTCTGTTCGTCAGCAGCATAGTCATCTCGAAGAAGTTGTATTCGGCGCGGAAGAAACTTTGCAGAAGGAACAGGCTGTATGGAAAGATGTTGTTGAATTTGAGCAAAATCTTAAAGACGTCGTCGCGAGCATCAATCAGTATTTGATTCCTCCGACACAAAAATCTTCTTCCAGTGATTCACTCCTTAAACAAGTAGCAGGCGCGGTCGGTCAGTGCGGCGTGGATGCTGGAAATGCAGCAAAGCTTGTCGAACTTTTGTCAAAACGTGTTGAAGAGATTGCGAACGTTCTTAACGTTATAGATGATATTGCAGAACAAACAAACCTTCTAGCTCTCAATGCGAGCATGGAAGCGGCGCGTGCAGGAGAACATGGGCGGGGATTTGCGGTTGTTGCTGAAGAGGTCTTGACACTTGCTGCGCGATCGAATTCGGCGACGCAATCGATTGCGGGCCTTATGACAACATTTCAGGAAGAAGCAAAAGTCGCCTTAGAATGCGTTGTTAAGAGTGGAAAGAGCATAGATACCGCAAACTCGACTCTTTCGGCATTTGAAGAACAGAGAAAAGACGCACTGCAGGATACGAAGATGGGTCTTGCAGCCTTGGATACGTTGATGTTCGAAATGAATCGAGTTTTCGAGTTGTTCGAAAAGTCGAAAAAAATCGATAACGACCTGGGAAAAGACATTAGGAGCATGGTTAGTATTCTCAAAAATCATGATAATACGAGTGTAAGTCAGGAAAGTCATATTGGAGAAGTAGCGCTTAGTTGTGATCACTTGTCGAGAAGCCTCTCAAGGCAGTACGTGGATACAGTGTTCTGTGATCATATGCTGCAAGGCACCCTGATGATGCTGAAAAGCATTGAGGACAGCGCGAAGCGGATTTCTACGAAAGCCGCGGCAGCGAGGGGATATGTGCAGGCTGGAAGCGCTATCGATGACGTAACATTGCAAGCAGGTCGTAAAAGTTCTGAAATTGAAAAAAATCTATTTATGCTTGAATCAGCGATAGAACATTTAGCACAAATAGGTCAGTTGCAGAAAGAGAGCGTGGATGGACGTGAGTTTTTCGGAGAAAAGGGTGTTAAAGAAGTCATTTAGTGAGGTGACGAGTGGCTTTCACAATTAGAGATAATGGGTCGAACGCCAGGCTCAGTCGCAACTTAGAGCAAGCTCGTCGCGAGAATGCTGATGCGATGGAGAAGCTGAGCACTGGTCAGGTGTTCACGACCCTTGATCCTCGCCCGGCCGAGCGAGCTATATCGGATAATTTGGAGTTTCGGCTTCGAAGTCTTGCCTCGTCTAAACGTAACATTAATGATGCAATTTCGCTTCTGCAGACGGCAGAATCGTCCATGTCGGAGATTAACAATATCATAACGAGAATGAAGGAGATTAACGTTGCGAGTGCGAGCACGACAGTAGGCGATCAAGATCGGCGATTCCTATTCCTGGAATACCAAGCACTGCACGATGAAGTCAACCGCATTGCAACGACGACACAATTCAATGGAATACCGCTTCTTAACGGCCGAGACGAAAATGCACCTGAAAGTCTTGTGTTTAGGGTAGATGATCCCTTCTTTTCAAGCGATAGGTGGGCTGGTGAGGATGATTTAAACGCCATTCGTTTGGATGGTCTTAAATCAATCGTAGCAACAACAGATGCGCTTGGTATAAAGAGTGCGAGGGAGCTCTTGCTAAGTAGCAGCGAGGATGGTATCCAGCTGGAGGATGTCGAGGAGCTTCTTATTCCACAGGATCCGGATCTTTTTTCTACGGCTTATGATCAAGCGCTGAACATTTTGACGACCCAACGATCTGTCTATGGTGCGATGCAATCCAGACTTCAACGCAGCATGGACTTTGTCGATGTTTATCAGGAAAATATCGCGGCAGCAAAATCAAAAATATCCGATACAGATTATGCTTCAGAGATATCTCGTTTGACCGAGAGCAAAATCCTCATGAGCGCAGCAACGGCTGTACTGGCTCAGGGCAATATCAACAGCCAACTGTCTCTCAGCCTTCTATCTAGTGTCCTAAAATAATCTTCAAAGACAGCTTCGAATTTTGGTTGTTAATCCCAAACTCGACGGGGATTAGAAGAATATTTTTTGGTGGTGTCAGTGAGGGAGAACCTGCTATAATGAAAGAAACTAGGAGGAGTTGATCGATGGAGGAAGAGAAGCAACGTAGACAGTGCGGCTATTGTAAAACCGAAAAGACCTGGATTTGGAATCAGGGAAAGTTAAAAGACGGCTCCAAAATATATGTTGATGAGCATGGGCAACGATGGGCTGGTCGAAGATGCCCCGATTGTGAGAGGTCACGGGTTTATACATCCATTCGATGCGACGACTTTGAGCGAAAAGTTATTTTCAAGGAGTTTCAAAATAAGGGTTTCGAAATCAAATCACGAAATCTGCCTTTAAAAGTAGAAAAAGATGGCCAGCTTCTGACGGTTGGAGTCAAGCGGGCGTTTCTTGATGGTGAAAATGTAATCATAGAGGGTCCGGTTGAAGACGGAGTGGATATGGTGGCTCTTGTTTTTGAGTCCGTTAGGGTTTGCACGTCAAAACAGCTTTCTCAAATGGGGCCAACGCTTCAAGTTTATGGCAAAATCGATCAGAACGTAGAAAATGCTTAATTTATTCTTTATGAAAGCAAAAGAGTTATTGACCCCTTCTACGATTCATTGACAGTTTACATCAAGCCAAGCGATGATAATATCAATGCGAATTGAAGGTTGAACGATGGCTGCGTTGGCCAGGTCGTTGCGGTGCTCGCTTATAGTGCCGGAACTCATCCCCGTACTCCCATCGCGCTTTGTCCTCCTTCAGCCTTCAATTTGCGTTAAGAAACTGTTCCAAAATAGCCATCTTCAAGGAAGACTGTATGCAACGTGTCATCGGCCTCGACATTGGAAGCTATTCAATCAAGGCTGTAGAAATCGTCAATACTTTCAAGTCTTATGAAATAACGAATTTTTATGAGAACGTCATTCCCCACATAGAAGAGTTACCCCTCGATATTGTAATTCCTGCATGCATGGAACAACTGTTTAAAGAAAATAAGCTCGAAGCGGATCGAATCATCACGGCGATGCCGGGCCAGTACATTTCAAGCCGCATTATGTCGTTTAATTTTTCCGATCCGAGGAAAGTCTCAGCAGCAATTGTTTCGGAAATCGAAGATGCTGTTCCTTTTAATCTCGATGATATGATCATCGATCACCAGATTCTGGGAACCATGGAAGGGAAGACAGTTGCCCTTGTTGTCATGACGCGAAAAAACTTCATGCGGAGTTTTCTGGAATATCTCCATCGTATCAACATTGATCCTAAACTCGTCGATGTTGACAGCCTCTCCTTCTACAACTTGAGTTCTTATATCGGTTCTGAACCTGGCGAAGTGATTGCTCTTGTCGATGTTGGACATGAAAAAACTTCAGTATGTATCGTTAAAGATGGCGTCCTTAGAATGTTCCGTTCGATTAACCTGGGAGGGCGGTATCTTTCTGACTTTTTGGCACGTGATCTGGAAGTTGACTTTAATGAGGCTCAGCGTATCAAGCATTCGATTAGCAATGTTCTGTGTTCAGAGGATGCCGGCGCGCAGTTGTCCGGCGAAGAAAAGATGGTCGCAGAAAGGCTAACACTCGCAGCAAATGCCATTGTCAAAGAACTTGGACGAACACTTTATGCGTTCAAAACTTGGGAAAAGGTGCCGATTTCAAAAATGCTGATATCGGGTGGAACGACGCAAATTCGAAATTTTGATACGTATCTCCATGATCAGCTTGACGTGCCCGTAAGCCATAATCGACTTGATATGACGTCGTTAAAGATTAATCCAAATCTGGCGGATTCGATGACGAAACTCCCTCAAGGGGTTGCTATCGGGCTGAGAGCTGTAACAGCAGTAAAACGATATTCTGAAGTCAACTTGCGCAAAGGTGAGTTTGCGTATGTTCAAAATTATGAAACCCTTCTTAGAGGTTCCGGGACGGTTTTGAAAGTTGTTGCTGCCGCGTTACTTTTGCTGTCCATCAGTTACGGTTTGAAGCACTTCTTTTACAAGCAGCAAATCGATCTTCTACAAGCAAAATATAAGCAAGAGTACGCCATGCTTTTGCCGGATTTAAAGAAAAAACACACGCCAGGCTATCCGTTTTCTAAGATCAGGAGTGAGGTGAAAGCGCAGCTACTGAAAGAAATCGAGCAAAAACGGACCGCTGTTAACAAATTTATCGATGATAACTCGGGTAGTCATGCTCTTATTGCGTTAAACGCCATCAGCGAGAAGATTCCAACCGAGGTTAAGGTGGATATAACGCTGTACAAATTTATGACTAAAGAAGATGGTAGTAAAATCCAACTAGAGGGCGAAACGGATGGATTTGCTTCCGTAGAAACCGTCAAAGAGTCACTTAAAAACGTTACAATCCTTTCTGATATAGAGGAAAAGTCGACAACCTCAAAACCTGGATCCGATGGCAAGGTTAAAGTATTTAAAATTCAGGCAAACTATACGGGAAACAAGTCTGGCGGAGGAAAAGGATAACATCCATGGGGTTTCTTGAGCCACTAGCAGATAAAGTTCGGAAATTTTTTCACGTCGTTGGGAAAGCCGTTCGAAGCAAGGTTTTTGGCAGCAACAACGAACGTCTTGATTTTATTATGGACAGTTTTAACAAGCTGCCTACCCGGCACCAAACACTGGTGCTAGCCGGTGTTGTAGGCGTGATTGTCCTTTTTGTTTCGGGAGCTACGGCGCTTTACCTGTCGCGAGTTAATGCGTTATCGAGAGAACTTGAAGATGGTTTTTCGGCTCTGCATGAACTCAAGACGCTGAAAGCGGAGTACCAAGCAGAAGACAAAAAATTTGAAAAATTGGTCAACTCAATCGACAAAAAAACACGAAATTTCAAGGTTAAGCCTTTTTTTGAGAAACTTACTAAAGACCAGAGCTTGCAAATGGAAGGGCTTAGCGAGGAAAAAGTAAATTTGGCGGCGGATAATCCGTTGGCTGAAAAAGTAAAGGAAATGAAGGTCACAATGCGGTTTC
>CAILAO010000420.1 GCA_903832105.1 uncultured Pseudomonadota bacterium
ATTCAGGAACCATAGTCTCACCATGGTGGAATCGTACACTGCGGCGTAGTCCTTCCCAAAAATCAACCCCAGTTTTTCTACCTCCCGTTTCATATCTACGACACCGGCCAAAGTGGTCATGCCGTGGTCCGAAAAAACTGTAAAGTATATATCCTGATAATTCGACTGCGCTTCCTTCATCAGATTGCAAATATTATCCTCATACCATTTCATCTTGACATCAATTTCGGCCCCGTCCTTGGTCACTCTATGAAGGAGGCCGTCCATGGCTGCGGTATAAAGAAAAGCAAAGTTTATTTCACCTTTCTGAAGATCTTTTGTAAGCGCCTCAATATTTTGACTCTCCTGAAGCCTCCAGTTGGAAATGTGATACGAAATCCGGTTTGCTTCAAGCGTGTCCGCAAGGTTCTTCACCGGACTCAGTCCTCCTGGAACAAATATGTCTGTCTTTTCTATGTAATCGAATAAATGAATCCTGGAGAAGGGCATAGCATACATCTCAAAATAACCGGTGAACCCGTAATACCTGGCAACCACCTTGGAGAGGATATGCCGCACTCTCCAGCGATCGGCAATAGAGGAAGGCAGCATCCCAAGTCCAAGGTATTTCATCATCTTGAAGGGTGATTTTTCTGGAGCGTAATAGTAGAAACTAAGGTGTTTGTGAACCGTAGGTCTTTCTCCGGTCAAAATAGTCGGGATCGCCGTGGAAGAATACCCGAACTGCATCCCTACCCTGTATCTGTGGGGAAGCAGGTCTTTAAGAAAGCTTCTGTCCTTGATAATTTCCCATCCCATGGCATCGATAAACATGAATATCGCAATTTTTTTCACTACCCACCTCGATTCATTCGTCGTTTCCGTATCACCTGAAATCCCCGTTATATGAAAAACGATCTTAGATATTACTCCCCAACCTCATAATCCAAATGTCATGAATGTTATTGCCGACCTAAAAACAAAAATGACGAAAGACGATATGTATGTGCAATACTCAAGTGGGCATGGCTATGGCGGAGGATTAGCCATTGGCATCGAGTACAACGATTTGAGAGACCAAATTTTGTCTATGTCGGCCCAAGAAATTATCGTATTCAATATGTCCTGCGAATCGGGCTCTATGATTGATTCCTTCGACGAGAAAAGGGCGATTTGGCAAGACTGGCTCAAGAAAGGGCGCACGCTCTTTTTAATGTCTTCAAGTCAGTCAGGAGAAAATTCGCAAACAGGTCCCGGAACCGATCCGCAAGAACCGAACGGACCAGACGGCAGCGCTGGAAGCGCCTTCGGTCATTCCTTGTGGAAGGCCCTGATTGGTCACGCTGATGGCTTTGTAGATGGCGTCAAAGATGGCTTTATTTCCCTGGATGAGATCGTTCAATTCACCATATGGAAAACAAAACAAGTTGGCGGGCATACGCCGGTCGTAGCAGGTTCCTATCAGCCCGGTCTGATCATGAACAAAGTTCCCAGCAAGGAGTATCTCAAAAGTCTTCTCGAAACAGGTGATATTTCCTACGAGGAGTTTGACGAGTTGACGAACTATTGAACTCCGATTTTCTGTTTCTTTTTTTATATCAAAGAGTTATATATAATACGGGGCTTTATTCAACAACGCCATATAACACGCATAAGAATGCCCAGCTAACTCCAACAAAAACTTTAGGGCGTGTACTCAATTGGCTTGAAAGCTTTGCCAATCTTAGGTTTCATCTTAATCTTCGACTTATAACTTTGACGTGATCTCTTTCTAAAAACTTTAGCTTTGACTCTCACGCTGTATTCTATATAACCGCTTAATAATATACATTTCTTTTCATAGATGCTCGGGGACTAGATTGCTGCGGGTGCGTGAAGTTGAGGACGATGCTTATTGATGAATCATGGATAGTTTCAGTGCTTTCTAAGCTTAGTCAAAGCTAAAGTCTTCAGAAAAGAGATCACGATTAAGTCATAAGACAATGACGAAGATTAAGTCTAAGCGATAGAAGGCTTTTGCGCCAATTGAGTACACGCCTTAGTGAATTTGCTTTATTTTTAACTTACTGCTTTTTGCTTTATATAGCCAGATACCCACTTTCGACCTTCCAGGAGTTTACCTTTTTTGGGTAAATATTTTTTCTTCTGAACCAATGGCCATTTTGACGAGTCTTTATTTGTGAAGAGCAATCGTGTATACGGATGATAGTTTCTGAGGTGGCGGTTTTTTAAAAGAATTTTAGCGAATTAGAAATCCTTGTTGGATAATTTTCCAAAATCAGTGACTGCATGACGTCAAAAGAGAATGGAACATCAGAAAGTTTTATATCGGGAGCGAAAATCAACCTCTGGGTCGCTCCCACCGATACTTCGTCTCTCGTCCAAACACCTGAATCATTTTTCTTCATGCTAGGGGAAAGAGAACAGGAAAAATATCGAAAACTTCAACTAGACAATGACAAACGATCTTACCTCGCCTCACGTGTCTTGCTTCGAACCGCACTATCGAAAACAGTCAGAGACCAAATACCTCCAGAGCTTTGGCTTTTTGAGGATGGCACACATGGAAAACCCGCGATCGCAAAAACTCAGCTGACTTCTTTACCCGTTCCCGCGCCTTGTTTTAGTCTGTCTCACGCCAGACATTTGGTGGTAGTCGCTATTTGCCCAAATCTCTTGGGTTCCTTTGATTCAGCTATTGGTGTTGATGTTGAACCCTTCAATATCTCTACTAGCCGGTTTTCCATTGATGCCGCACTGACAAAAAGTGAGAAAAAAACTCTTGAATCTCTATCGATCAGGGCAAGAGCCGCAGAGACCGTGAAACTTTGGACCGCCAAAGAAGCCTACGCGAAAATGATCGGTCAGGGTGTTTCCCTCGATTTTACGACGTTTGAAATTGCGCTAGATCCCACGCATTTAGTTCGCTCAGCGAATCACGCTGTCGATCCAGATAACGTATTCTTTTGTTCTCGGATGCTGCATTTTAGGCACACAACTTACTTTCTAACATTGGCAATGTACCGACCACCGGGTCCAGATCCAGTGATCGTAGAGCATATCCTGGACGATCCCTATGTAAGGGACCATTCAAGGACAGATGCCATGGAAGGGGACGAACATGGAAGAATGGCAACGACTTATACATGAGACTATTACTAAACCCGAGGTTCTCGCTCGCTATCTCGATATCGATGTGGAAGAAGTACGGGCTGTGAGTGAAAAATTCCCTTTTCGTATCAATCCGTATTACTTGGGTTTGATCGAAGAAAAAGGCGATCCGATCTGGCGGCAAGCCGTCCCGGATCTTAAGGAAATCGAGGGCAATGGTTTCGAAGACCCCCTTGCAGAAGAGCATCATAGCCCAGTGCCTGGAGTGACTCATCGCTATCCCGATCGTGTTCTTTTTTATGTCAGCCATAGCTGCGCCATGTACTGCCGATTTTGCACGCGAAAGAGAAAGGTTGGAAGCCCCGAATCAGTCGATGATCAGGCTATTGAAAAGGGACTCCAATATATCCGTGAGCACCTGGAAGTTCGTGATGTCATTATATCGGGAGGAGATCCGCTGCTCCTACCCGATCGCAAAATCGAATACATTTTAACTCAACTTCGTGCCATTCCTCACGTTGAAATCCTCCGTATCGGGAGCAGAGCCCCTGTGACCCTTCCACAACGGATTACTCCTCAGCTCTGTGCGATTCTCAAGAAATTTCATCCCCTGTTTCTTCTCACGCATTTCAACCACCCGAGAGAAATCACCCCTGAGGCAACCAAGGCTTGCGCCATGCTGGCTGACTCCGGGATTCCACTAGGAAATCAATCGGTCCTTTTGAAAGGGGTCAACGATGATCCTCAAGTGATGAAAAAACTTGTGCAAAAACTGCTGACCATTCGAGTCAAGCCTTATCTTCTCTACCAGGCGGACATGGTCCAGGGGACCGAGCATCTCCGCACAACAATCAAGGAAGGTTTCGAAGTAATAAAAGCCTTGCGTGGCTTCACCTCTGGTCTTGCAGTGCCACACTATGTCATCGATGCCCCAGGTGGTGGCGGCAAAATCGCCATCATGCCAAACCCTGTTGTTTATTTCGATGACCAAAAGATCGTCGTTCAAAATTACGAAGGAAAGCTTTTCACATATGAGACAAGAAACGCTAATCATGAACAAATTCCAACTGGACCAAGACTCGGCGAAAACAGCTTGCCTTCACGAGATTTTTGAAGCTGCGGCCGATGAACATCCGACTCATTGCGCACTGATCTGTGGTGCGGAGAGTTTCACTTATTCGGAACTTGATATTCTCTCAAACCAGTGGGCACATTACCTTCGTTCTCAGGGCATTGGACCTGGCAATCTCGTCGGGCTTTTTTGCGAACGCTCCGCAAAATCCGTTATCGCCATACTTGGCATTCTTAAATCCGGCGCAGGCTACGTTCCTGTAGATCCGTCATATCCTTTAGAACGCGTACGTCATATTTTTGCAGAAGCTAACGTCAAACTCGTACTCACAGAAAATGCCTTAAAAAAACGGGCCTCGGATGTATTTGATGGACCATGTTTCACCATTGATTCCAACAAGTCTAACGAGCATCACGAAAATTCGATAAGTCTACAGCCGAGGGAACGACTATCCCGCGCAACTTCCGGCGTCAAACCAACCGATCTAAGCTACGTGATTTTCACCTCGGGAACCACCGGACGTCCTAAGGGAGTCATGACCGAACATCATAACGTCGCTAGCTTTCTGGCATCATTCAAAGAGACCTGCCGCCTGACTTATCGAGATCGTATTTATCAGGGGTTTTCTCTTGGCTTCGACGGGTCAGTCGAAGAAATTTGGATGGCTTTTGCAAACGGTGCTACGCTTGTCGTTGCGCCACTAGAAATTGCACGCCTCGGAAGCGAAGCCGCGCGTTTCATGACTAAGCACGAAATCACCTATTTTTCGACCGTTCCAACCATGCTGGCGCTGATCGAAGGCGATTTACCGACTGTTCGCCTCATCGTGGTCAGCGGCGAAAAATGCCCACCAGAATTGGTATCTCGTTGGGTGCGTCCTGGACGAAAAATGCTCAATGTTTATGGCCCAACTGAAGCGACAGTTAACACCACTGCGTGGGACTGTCAGCCAGGAAAGCCAG
>CAILAO010000421.1 GCA_903832105.1 uncultured Pseudomonadota bacterium
AATCATCTCCAATAGGTTCTGCTGCACCACCGAGATTTTGACTTAGAAAAGCCTCCGCTACAGCCATGTGTGACAAACGATTAGCGGGACGCGTTACACTAAATAGCGAGCACTTCTTTTAAGACCCCTCTTCACACCGCGCAACATTCTCTTCTCCTATCCTTCAGGTATGACCCGCCGGTAAATAGCACTACTACGTTTAAAACTCCAACAATTTCTATATCTAATACTTCAATTCGACACAATTGAAATTCGGGCTTGCTGAAAGGACCGAAATTGAGTTAAAGGAGTGTGCTCAAATGCTCCTTTGGGGAACCATATCGTAACTCAGTTTTGTTTATGATCTGATTTCGAGAAGTTGTAGTGCCTCATGCCAAACGGGAGAGCAAACAGGAGTGTGTAAATGGACGTTCTTTATCTAATAAAAGAAGACCACAACAAGATCCGCAGTCTTTGTAACGCCATGATGGATGCCTTTGAAAGGGTGAAGGCCCTTAAAGAAGAAGACTATACTCCCGCTTTACTGAGTCTAGGTCGCGAGGTTCGGGCTCATCTTCATCTTGAAGAAACATACCTTTTCCCCGAGGTTTTAAACGTGTTTCCAGATGCAAAAAGATTGATCACCACGTGTCTTGGGCATCAGGTCGCTATTCTAAAGGCATTGGATGACATCGAGGTTAAACTGTTAAAAATAGGTGCCAAAAAGCTTCCCGAAGCAGCTCCCGGAATTGCGAACTTTAAAGCCGCTATTGAGCAGCACTTCAGTATAGAGGAAGAGATGCTACTCCCGAAGATAAGACAATTGATCCCTACGCAGGATCGAGAAGACCTAGGCCAAGTCTTTCAGGATGTTCGTGAAGAGATAGAACATCTTGGGATAAAGCCCATCAATACGGCCATTAGTGCTGCAAAAACAAAAACCAAGGTCTCTGTCGCCGCCTCAGCCCGAAGGGGATGATATTTCAATAGAAATCCCCTTTGATTTCGTATATTCCCCTTGACCCTAACCCCTAAGTGCGGTAGGTATCATCAGTTCATTGTATCTATGCCGAAGGACTCTTAATAGGGGCCGATGGTTGCCACATAAATTTTTTGGATACGGATGGGACGTCCTATGAAGAACAGATTAATTGTAGAATTTGACAAACGCTTCTCGAAAACCCCGAAAACACAAAAGCGAGAATTTCGCTCCGGTGATACCGTTCGCGTTCACTATAAAATCCAAGAAGGTGCGGACAAGAAGAAATTCCGTATTCAGGTCTATGAAGGAGTCGTGATTCGGTTCAGAAAAGGAATGGCAGACTCTTCTTTTACAGTGCGTAAGATCAGCGCAAACGGCGTCGGCGTCGAACGTTGTTTTCCATTTTATTCTTCCTACATCGATAAAGTCGAAGTCGTAGCAAGAGGAATCGTGCGGCAGTCGAGGCTGTTCTACTTAAGAGATCTTTCTGGCAAGGCCGCGCGTATCAGAAATCGCTATTTTGCTAAAGGTCTTGGCGGCCTTATCCAAAATGCCGAAGAAGCTTCCGCTGAAACACCCTCGGAAGGCGTTACTTCTGATCAAGCTGCTGCCCCCGCAACGGAAGAAACTCACGGCGCTACAGCAGAACACGTTTCTCCCACAAAAGAGAACACGGTAAAAGCTTCAAAAGATAAGAAACAAGAATAACTCTTGAGCGCTATCCTCTAGCGAGAACATCTACAAAATAGTTAAGAGAAAAATTCGCACCGTCGTTTGGTTCTTTCGCTTTTTTGTCCAGCACAACAGCAAGATCAAATCGGACCGTGTGACAAGGGACCCTCGTCTTGCAAAGGAAGATATTAGCTCCACGCCAAAGAGCTTTTCTCTTGTTTGGCGGTAGCAAAGAGTCCCAAGCGGCAGCGTATTGCATGCCATGCGAATTTCTTCGGTATTTTACTTCGACGATGATGAGCGTATTTTTCTTCTTGGCAACAATATCGAGTTCGCAACCAATGTAGCGAAAGTTTTTTGCAAGTATCATCCAGCCAGCTTGTATGAGTTTCTGTGCAACGAAATCTTCGGCGAGTATTGCAGAAAGCATGGCACAAACTCCAAATACGAATTGGAACATTCATCCACGCCTATAATGATATTGAAAAATTCCGTCTGTGCAATGGGCATAATCCGTGCGCGCGGATCATTTCTCGATGGTGGTTCGTCCCGTATCCAACGTGCTTATCAAAGCCATAAAGAGGAAACTTACTGGCAATATGACGCATATAGTCGTCGCGGGCTTCCTTCGCGATGATTGAAGCGGCCGCAATGGCATAACATAGCGAATCGCCTTTGATAATAGCTTCTTGAGTGCCTTGATATCCTGTGATCTTGGCACGCCCGTCGATGAGAAGGATGTCATATCTTTGAAAGCACAGAGCTAAAGCCCTTTTCATCGCCAAAAAAGTCGCCTGAACAATCCCAAGCGTTTCAACCTCTGAGACATCAGCCATACCAATGCCTGCCTCGACAGCAATATCCTGAATTGCAGGGATAACTCGTGATCTTTGCTCGTGACTTAAGGTCTTTGAGTCACGAATGAGAGCGCGATCTGCGGGCGAGAGGGCGTCCAGAGCAGCATAATCGAGGGATGTGCAGGCCGCGAATACCGGTCCAGCGATACAGCCCCTCCCCACTTCATCAACGCCAATAAGCTGCTTGCCTTGAGATAGAAATTTCTTTTCAATGTCACCCTGGAGCATCGTTATGAAAGCGCTTTTTCTATCATGTTCGATAGTTTGCTTTTTGGAACGGCGCCGACGAGAGAATCGATCATCTCGCCCTTCTTATAAAGGGCAATGAACGGAATCGATCGCACACCGACAGTCGCGGGAACATTGGCATTTTCATCGACGTTCATTTTGACAATTTTTACCCGACCCTTATAATCTTCGGCCAGAGCCTCAAGTGTTGGAGTAAGGGCGCGACAAGGGCCACACCAGGGAGCCCAAAAGTCGATCAGTACTGGAGTCGCTGATTTGAGAACTTGTTCTTCAAAACTGCCATCGTTTACTTCAATGATGTTCTCTGCCATAAAATGCCCCTTAAACTAAAATCGACAAGTTTTTCATACCACCTTTGAAAATACATATATTGGTTGCCTCGTGAATGGAAGTCAAAAGATGCTTTTCAGAAGCGGGACTCTATTAAAAAAAATGTTGACATTTGATAAATATCGAAATAACAAAGGACCCTGCAATTGGACACAAGGAGTTAGGACTCTAGGATTCTAGGGTTTTGAAAGTTGGATATCCGTGTCCCTCGCAACTAACTACCAGTTTTTGACACAAGACGCCTATTTTTTGCCAATACTCCAGAGGTTGAAAGCTCGTGTGAACGTCCTGCTTGCTGGCCCGCCCGGGTCAGGTCGCGACTTTTTCGCACGTCATATTCATAAAATCTCGTCAGGCGGAGCATCGAAATTTATCAAGCTATCGTTTCGTCAGCTCAAAAAACCTCAAGACGTTAACTACTTCTTCTCACTTCCTCCAAGTGGCACGGAAAATCTTATCTATCTGGACAATATAGAGGGACTTTCTAACGATATTCAAAACAGAATAGCTCACCTTATCATGGATCGATCACTCACACCGGAATCTTCAACACCTCGCTTCATTGCATCACTGACCTGTGACGTCACAAAGGACATGGTTTCTTCCCCACTGACGTTCGAAACTTTGTTAAAAAGCTTCATCACGAAAGATCTTCTGGCGGCCTTCCAAAAACATCGCATAGGCCTTATTCCCCTGAGGGAGCGACTGAAAGATCTTCCCATCCTCATCGAACATTTCCTGTCAATGGCGGAGAGGGACGAAGGTATCACTTGTGACAAAGAAGCGATGGACGTCTTGCAACACTACAATTGGCCGGGAAATATAAAAGAGTTAAAAGTGATGTGCGAGGCCATGGCCGCAATCGCCTATCACCGACAAAAGGGTCTCATCACACGTGAGACGGCTCAGAATCTCCTCGTTTCCTCCACGCACGCTGCCGTTGCCATTCGCCTAGAAGCCGCCCTGCACGCGCTAAGTTCGGAAGAGCTTATACGGGAACTCGGTCTTAAAGAATTCAGTCACCTTTGCGAATCAGTCCTCATCGCTCGTGCAATCCAACAATCCGGGAAAAATCTTTCGCTTGCAGCCCAAGATCTGCGACTTCCAATTTCGACTTTGTCAAGTAAGTTAAAAGTGCTTAGAAGACACTTAGACGTCGTTAACACCTGGTTTTCTTAAAGCAGCTTCTTTTAGTTTCTTTAGAACAACCTTTCGAGCACCCCTGAGAGACCGATGAGGAACTTTTTCCTTGGACGGATCGAAAAACCGGGGGAGAATCTCGTCTAAAATTAAAAGAAGGTCATCGATATCGGTCGAACAGGTGACCCACTCTTTAATAATCTCGTAATCGGAATAAGGCAAAAACTGCCCTTGCCCCTTACATTCCAAGACATATTGGGCCACCAACTCGCTGGACGATAATGTGACGGTAGAGTCCATAAACAAAATCCCGATTCTATATTCCAAAAATACCGCAATAAGAGGAAGGTGACTACTTCTTTTTCTTCATTATTTCTAAGGAGTTCTCAAGTTTAATGACCTTCTCATTAAGATCTTCAAGAACGGCCCCGTACCGTTTGAGCTCATGAAGATGATCATGGATTCTCAACAGATTGACAACGCGCATGGGCAGAGAGTCAATATGCCTAGGGGAAATCACGTCAAAATACCAATTCTGCTTCAAGGCGTTCCTAAAAATTGAGCATAACATTCCAAAAGAAGCTTCGGAAACGATGAGCGCTGGGATCCAAATCTGACCCTGCGCCTTGATATTTTGCTGCAACTTTTCTAACCAGTGAGCAAAATGATCCTCAGGGATACCTTGCGCCGCGATGATCAAGAGGTCACATGGCAGGAAGGTCGGGTCATCCAGGCCGGTGATGTCTTTGATCGACACTTCGCCAAAAAGCGCAAGGTTTCGCTCAAGGGACATAAGGTTGCCATCAACAAGCCGAGGTTCCGTATTCCAGAAAGCAATGCGAAGGGCGCGATCTGGAAATATAATCAGGTTGTCAGTCATGAGTTTTCCTCGTCTTCTTCAGTGATACTAACGGGTTCCGGATTAATCTTTTCACCAGGGATCTTAAATTGCTCATCAGCCCAAGATGCCACATCGTGAGTTCGGCATCGTTCACTACAAAAGGGTCGGTAGGGATTATTTTCGTCATAGACACGGCTCTTTTTACACGTCGGACAACGCACAATCATCGGGGTTTTGACGTTTTTTGAACCTCTCGAAGGGGGCAATTTGTATTTCCTCCGTCAATTCGTTTTAGGATTTCTATCGCCATAGAACTTACTTACAGTTATAAAGTATGTATAGACTTGAAGTATACAGAAACTTTGGAGAGGCTCACGCTAGATGTCGGAAGGTCGCCCTCAACAACTTAAAGCTTTTATTTTCCTGACTGTATTTTTCTCGGCGTCTTTTTTGATTTTTTATTCTGCATTTTATTCTACTCAAGGCTTTAGCCTCCCGGAAACAAATCGCACCGGGACGCTGGTCATCAAAGGATGGCCTTTTTCGGACTATCCCGAGGAATTTGGCGAGGCTCTTTTTTCTTCCGAACTGGCAAACGATCCCGTCCTGGGAAGAATTGCGTGTCCGGCATTATCGAGACTCGATCTGAGAAAAGGTGTGTCTACGCCGCTCCTCGCTCGATACATTACGACTCAGACAGCTACTAACAGGAAAACTCTGTGGCGTTTTGAACTTCGCTCAGGCATTTATTGGTGGAATCGCGAGCCAGTTAACTCCAAGGATGTTGCAAATTTCATAAAATCAGCTCTCCCGACCGCTGTCGAAAAAGAGGGCGCGGGTCTCTGGAAACTCCCCGTTTTTTCCATCACAGAGGAACCCACTGCAGTCGTCGTTAAGTGGGAGTCGACACCCTCATTCGGACCTTTTATATTAAACGGCATTCCGTTAGCTCGGCAGACCGGACCTCACGGGCGTTATGAATGTGCCGGGCTTTTCGGTATTCAAAAGCGTGAGCTTGGTTGGGAACTTGTTTCTTCTCCTGGTTACAAATCGAAAGTGAGGAAGATTCAGTTTTTTACCGAGGGACTAGATACTTCGAAATCCATTGATAAGAAAAAGGTTCCCTCCTATATCAAATTTCTTTTCGCAAAAGACTTCTCAGGGCATCCCTCACAGCGCCCATCTGATACGCCCGCCCAATGCACAAAGGTGCTAAATTTGCCTATGCTCACCGTCATCAACTGGAACAAAAAATTCGGTTATGCCTCCCGTCCTGAGCTTCGAAAAATTTTTACGGGACTTGTTCCTCGCGGCGAACTTCTCAAAGCGGGGGCGGCGTATTTAGGGGATCTTCTTTCGGGACCCATCCCAAGAGAGCATCCGGGGTATAACAAAAGTATCTTGGTTAGGCCCTTTCAGATCGAACAGCTGTCAAAGGAACTCGATCAACTCGGTTTTAACAGGAGAGAACCCGACAAACCACGGCTTGACCAGTCTGGTAAACCCTTTGAAATCAAACTTCGCGTGACTCCTGAAAGCAAAGGCTTGGTGGAAAAAGTCGTTACAGACAGCTTTGCTGCTCTTGGTATTGGAACAACGTTTGAATCAGGCACTAGCTACAAAGATGATGTTGATGGCATTTTAATGGGAATTAGACTTCCTTGGCCAGGAATGAACTTATTGGCCGATTTTCATAGCTCGGCGTCTTCAAAGCTGCCTTTTTGGGGACCAATCTTCGGGAATACGGAGCGAGATCGAACATTAGATCAAATGCTCGAAGCCTATGCTACATCTTTAACTTATGAGAAGCCTGACTTTCGATTATTGCAGGATATTCATAAACAGCTTTTCGAGGGAGAGCCACTGACGATTCTCCTGCAGCATCAGGTCTGCCTCGAAGTCGATGAAAGTTTGCGAAGCAAAACCCGGGGTCTGACCGTAACTGATCCGGATTGGTTTCGTAACTTAATTTACTAATGCGAATTGAAGGTTCCTCCATTTGCATTATTAGGGGATGACGTGATCATACTTAAATCAGACGGAGAAATAAAAAAAATCAAGGCAAGCTGCCAGTTAGCTGCTAAAGTACTGAATATGATCGAGCCTTATGTCGTGCCTGGCCGAACAACAATCGAGTTAAACGATATCTGCCACGAATTTATTATAAGGCAGAAGGCCATCCCAGCTCCGCTTAACTATCGGGGATTTCCGAAATCCATTTGTACTTCCGTGAATGAAGTTGTTTGCCATGGAATTCCATCGGCAAAAGATCGATTAAAAGATGGTGACATTGTTAATGTCGATGTCACAACTATTTTTGAGGGATATCACGGGGATTCTTCGCGCACGTTTTTTGTAGGGCAGATCCGAAACCCACTTGCTGTGAAACTTGTCGAGTGCGCTCGCGAGTGTTTGGAACGAGGAATTCTCGCGGTGAGGCCCGGATGCCGTGTAGGTGACATTGGCGCTGCCGTCGAAGAGTACGCCCGAAGCCAAGGTTTTACCGCCGTGCAGGAATATGTCGGACACGGTATTGGAAAGAGTTTTCACGAAGACCCGCAGATTCCCCATTTTGGCTTGCGTGGTCAAGGGACGCGACTTGATAAGGGTATGGTTTTCACCATCGAGCCTATGATCAACGAGGGGCATTGGAGGACGAAAACACTTAAGGACGGCTGGACTGCTGTGACTCAGGATGGAAGTCTGAGTGCCCAATTTGAACATACGATTGCGATCAGAAATGATGGGATCGTCGAGGTCTTGAGCAGATAAAAATGAAGAGAAAAAATGCACAACAAAAGTGGCTTTCTTTCTTTTTAATAAGCGCCTTTTTGGGTCAGATATTTGCGGCCGTGCCCACTTTTGGCGGAAACCCCAATACCATTCTCGTAGGGACCTGGCGGGGGGCTCTCTTTCAACCAAAGGAGGGCGGACTTTTTTTAGATGTCAATCTCGAAGGATTTCGCACAGCCACTCAAGAAGATTACAATCCCGAAACAGTTCAAATCACGATTTCCAACTTGATTGACCGGCAGAATTATCTGATCACCTACGTAAAGCGCACGGATCTTGCCAGTGCACTTACGACCAATTGGAGGCTGCCTGCGGCAAAATACTTGGTGAGTCGCATTGTCGTGATCGACTATTTTGGAGTCAGGCGCGAGAAAGTGTATAGCCAGGAACGGAAGTCATTTATTGTCACGCGGCAGTGCCTATCAAATCTCGGCCTTTGGACTATAGGCCCTGAAGGGGCTAAGGGGCTAAAAGTCAAATACAACATGGTTCAGAGTTCCTATAGAGAGGATGCTCCAAAAAGGGAAAGCTCCGTTGCTGCTGTCATAAATGGTTTCACGGGAGTCATCCAGGAGGTTTTTTCGGGCAAAAAGATCATGACCGCTGCTGCTAAAGGGTACAATGATGCTGATAATATGCGTGTCACTCTTTCTACAACGAGACATATTTCTATGACTTTTCGGCTTAATTTATTTCAGCATAATTACTTTGCAAAGGCCATTGGCGCCAACCTTAACGTCTATGATTCAAACCTCAGGCAGTGCTATACCGATGCCCTTGAGCGAGTGGCTTCACTCGCAGGAAATGTTGATTTTAGTATTATTTTATCAAAAAACACAGGCAATATCAGGAAGATAACCCATAAAGGCGGGTCCATTCGCGATTCACGAGTCGTTGAATGTCTCATGTTCAATCTGCAGAGTATTCAGTTTCCCTTGAAAGATAACATGGTCGGAGAACTTAGCTTTGAGTTTAAGGTGATTTAGACTTTCCAGTGGGTTTCGATAAAATTTAGCCTTATGTCACCCTTTTTGGATTGTAATTTTTGGTAGTTAAGGCTAACTTTATGAATATAAGAATTAGCTTTTCATTTCGAGGAGGTCACCTTGAACGTTCAGAATCCAAATCTCGGACAGCAAGCCGCTAACGCGCCACAACAGGAGTCTGGAAAGCAAAAACGGCGGGTGAAAAATTTCCTGCTGCAGCCGCTTATCCAAGTAAAACTAGGGTTTTATTCTATCGTCCTCGCGTTCTTGTTTTGCATTGCGATTGGCGGAATTTTGTATTTTCATCTCTCTAAATTTATGTCAATCGTGTTGGAATTAACCGACGTCCAAGAGGAAGTCAGCGATCTTCTCCACATATATATGTCTGGAGCTTGGTTATGGCTAGGTCTTGCGATGGTGGTGTTTCTATTTATCAACATACTTGTGTCGGTGATTTTTACGCACAAGTTGGTTGGTCCAACATATGCGTTCAGGCGTCACCTGCAGAATCTTGCGCAAGGTCGTTACGATACCCGTACTTATCTCCGGAAAAATGATGCCTTCAAAGAAGTCGCCATGGAACTGAATCGATTATCTGAAGTGCTTGAAGAGCAGGCGAAACAAAAACGCTAAGACGCACCAAAAGCTGTGCCGTGATAGAACCTTGAGCGAATTGGTTTGAACGATTAAATCGAAGGGTATTCTTATGTCTGAAGGCCACCAGAATCTTCAGAAAGAGGGTCATACGGATGATTGGTTTATTCCGGCCATTCTATCCGAGGGGACCGTGGATTCCTGTCTGAGCGCTGTCCTGTCCGACCTGAACCTTCGCGCTTCTTTTACTCAAGCGTTAAAAACTTGTTTTAGTGGTCGTGCCTCTCATCACGGAAAATCGATAGATTCCGTCACATTGATCGGTGAACAGGCGAGACGTTTAGAAAAAACACTGAGTTTCAGATTAGGCCTCCTCCGACCAGAACGCGCCGCCGCGTGGTTTCGTCCCATTATCTGTGGGAACATGGGACCTTTAATGGCAGAAGCTATCCCAGATCCAATATTTTCTCCTTACCTGGAGCATTCGTTCTCGATGAGTGCGACAGTTGATAACATCGTTCAGGGTTTTTCCAAGTGCTGGAATTCAAGAACTATGAGCTTTTTCCCGTTGCAAAGTGATCAGCCATCTCTTTGGAAAATGCTGCTTTCGCTGAACGCTGAGCTTGAAGCCGCCGTCAAGCTTCCGGCACCTTTTGAAGGACTTCGTCTTGATGTTTTACCGGAGGGGTTGCCTCAAAAACTCGAAAGTAAATTACTGAAATCTTTTTTGCTCAATGTTAAGCGCGAGGTTCTCTCCACGAGAAAACTACTTGATGAGTGCTTTGAACGGCTTTGGAAGGTAAGTGAATCCCTTTGGTTACACCAAAAGCGGGCTGATCGCGAAGTCAAAAAGACTCAAGAGACCGCTGACTCGGTTAGACAAGAATTCAAGAAAAGACGTCGTGCCGGCGCATATCAGTTTCGTCATGGCGGGCATTCGGGAACTATAAGCTCTCCAATGTTTGATTTAGATGCTCTGCAATTTATGGGATTTAATGAATATCCTTCCATCGAAACGCTGCGCCAGCGCTATCTTCTTATGGCAAAGAAGCTTCACCCGGATCGGGATGGTGGAAGTGAAGAAGCCTTCAAAATGTTAAATAAAGTCTACCGCCATCTGACGAAAAGGCTGTTTTCATATGAAAAATCCGGATCAGCGGGACTTGATGGCGTTGTTGAATAAATCCCCCAAAATTTTCTCACAACTCATGCGGCAAGATATCATGTGTTGATATGAATCGTTTTGACGGGCTGTAAAACCTTATGTTAGAAACCTGACTTGTATAAATACACGCGTAATCGACCACTTGATTGGCAAACCGACTACGTTCCAGATTGACCTTCATTAGTTCGCCCCAGACCGGGTGAAATGCTTGCTCTCGCTCCTCGATGAGCTGTTTGATTAGTTGATTGACTATTTCGATTTCTTCTTCTTTTTTCTTGGCATCATCAAGGAGTTTCGCGTTTGTTTTTTCGAGATAATATGCTTTTTTCTTTTCAGCATTTTCTATGGCAAGTTTTGCCTGGCGATTATTAGAGGATATCTTGGATCGGAGAATCTGAATCTCTTCATCCAAGGTTTCCTTTTCAAGAACTTTATCTAAAATTTGAATCATATTGGGTTCGAAATTTTCGAGTTTTGGAAGCTCCGCATTCAATTCGGGCATGACGAGGAGCGTCCGCCAATTAAAAAGATCTTTCGATCTGATGATATCACTATACAAATGATCGCCAACGTAAAGAATTTCATCGCCAAGATAGCCAATCAACTTTTGAAATTGGCTTGCATTGCCTCCATGATAAACTTTAAAGCGTTCCAAGGGTCCGTTCATCGGACTCAGTTCACCCGTGACTGGATTGATTTCCGAAAAAGGGGCTGAGCTTGTAAAAAAACCTGGCTTCCCGGTGCTGACGAGAATGTATTGGAAATAGTCTCGCCATGATGGGAAGTCTTTATGCGCATTATTAAACACGAGACTCATAATCCTGTCCGTGTAATCCCAAGGAGAATTAGTTAATAGGAAAAGTTCTTTGTTACCATCCAAATATCGGATCAGAGCTGTTGTTATATGTTTATCATTGATCAGGAATTTTTCTGGATTTTTGAAAATGTGACTTTTAATCGTCCCATCCTGATGGCTCAAGTCGATAAACTTTCTAAGATCCGTATAAACTTCACGATAACTTTTTGTGACCTTACCGGGATTTCGGTCCATGTAATCGACAATTTCGATGAATAACTGAACCTCGCTTAAAGCGAAAAAAGAGTCG
>CAILAO010000422.1 GCA_903832105.1 uncultured Pseudomonadota bacterium
AAACGTTGAGCTTTTTCGCTAAAACTTCTACGAGAAATACGGCGAAGTGTAGCTGATCAAGTAAAAGTCTTCCGAAAGAGATCACGTTGAAACCATAAGATTATGACAATGATTAAGTCTAATTCTTTCAAGGCTTTCAAGGATTTCAACCCTAACCCAGTGCCAGTCTCACCTTGCCTTATTTTTCTTAATAATGTCCTTCAGTGTACTCACAAGTGAATCAAAAGGAACAACGTGTCCCCCTTGAAATTCTGTCAGTTTGACATCAGCGCCAAGTCGCTCCATTTGAGATTTATAGTTTTTAGCAGATTTGTTGGCTAAGTCGTTTTTACCGATCAAAATGAAAAGAGGCGCACACTCCTTAAGAGACGGACGCGAAATCTCTCGCGCCGTACCACCGCTTCCTATTAAGATCGCCCAAAGGGGTTGCGGTGTTATGCAGTAATTAACGATCTTACCAGCAAGATAACCGCCATTTGAAAAGGCAATTAAACCAAATTTTGCATCTTGTGGAAAGCACTTCGACACGGAAGAAGCGATTGCTTCATATGTTTTAGTCACATCTTCTCTCGAACTTTGGATCCAACATGTCTTCTCCTTAGTCGGGGAGCAGGAGTCTTTACTGCGGGGGATCGCGATTCGCATGTTGAGTTCTTTAGCTATTGTGTCAAGGAGCTTTCTATTTTCCAATTCTTGCTTAGAAGGATCGATCGTGTCCATCCCGTGAAGATACGCCCCGAAGAGCAGGGCAGACTCCTCTCCTAAGCATAAAACATCGAGAGGTTGTTGGGCTTTTATGGAAGACGTGACCTTGGAAAGTCTCGTTTCCTGCGGTGCAGCAAGAACGCTGGTCGTGAATAAATAGAGAGAAAAAAACAGGATAAACTTGATAACGGTGCTTTCAAAAAAGCGCTCTATTAAATTCATGTTTGTACTTGTTCCCTTATCGCGTTCAGGGTAGAAACTCTACTAGCATATTAAATCAGGGGGATTGTGACCGTGAAGCGTCAAAACGTCAATAGCAAGCTGGACATCAAAAAGATACAAAAATGGCTCCGAAATTTCGCAAAAGAGCGTGACTGGGAACAATACCACACTCCCAAAAACCTTGTGATGGCGATCGGAGGCGAGGTCGGAGAACTAACAGAACTATTTCAGTGGCTTACGGATGTAGAGGCAGATCAAGTAAAGCGCAAGACATCAGATCTACAAAAGGTCGCGGATGAAGTCGCTGACGTTGCCGCTTATCTTATCCGCTTCTCTGACGTCATGGGGATTGATCTTGAAAAAGCTATATGGGCCAAGCTTCACAAGAATGTGGAAAAGTATCCAGTTCTACTGGCAAAAGGAAACGCCAAAAAGTATACTGAATTTAAAAGGAGACAAAAATGAGCGGGCAGAAGAGAACAGTCTATTTGAGCGGGCCGATTATGGATGAACACTGTGGCGCTGCGAGGGAGTGGAGACTCCACGCGAAGAAATTGTTAGGACGGCACTTCCGGATTCTAGATCCAATGAGACGTCAATTCGTTGATAGGGAAGTCGATAGTTCGAATGAGATTGTTGAGTTTGATTTGCAGGATGTTCGTGATGCTGATATTTTGCTTGTGAATTACAATAAAGCAAGCATCGGGACTTCGATGGAAATTTTTTACGGGGCACATGACCTGGGAAAATTTGTAATCGCATTTTCACCTTTTGATTTCAAAAATTGTAGTCCCTGGATGGTAAGATATTGCACAAAAATTCTTCCAAGCCTGGAAAAGGCGTGTGACTACTTAGTTACGCACTTTATAGATATACCTGAGTAAAAAACCATCTAGGACTTACCGAAAAGTTCGGACTTGAGATCTACTTTCAGAGATTCTTTGCACAGTTTATTGGCGGTCTTACTTTCGCGTTTTGATGTGTAATCAATGCCCTATTTGAAGGTTTTTCTTCTTTCGTAAAACCAACTTTCTATATTCATTCGAACGAATAGGATAAAATATCCATATATATTCAAACTAAGGTGTGTACTCAATTTAAAATCGTAGACATCGACTTCTGCTTACTCTTGAGGCATAAACGTGATCTTTTCTCTGAAACCTTAGCTTTTTCGCCCAGATTTTCAGCTAATTCACGGCAAAGTCAGCTGGCTAAGCTAAAGTATTCCGAGAGAGATCATGATTAGGCAACCAGATGACGTCAAAGACTAAGTCTAAGCGCTGGAAGGGTTTCAGGCCAATTGAGTACACGCCATAATTACAGAAAAGCAACCCCATGAAAAATCTCTCCCTCTCCATTCTCATGTTTAGTTTGAGCATCGAGCTGCTTGCTTTGGAGGGATCTCAGAGCAAGGAGCTGATTGGCTGGCATAACATCGTATCCACCTTTCGAGCAAGATATAGCGAAAGGTCTCCAGATAGGAATGCGGCGAAAGCTGCAAAATTGAGAGAGTACACTGGTGAAGGTTTTCGGCTAAACCCCACGATGGATATTGACTACGCGAAAATCAGCCAAGATGGAGAGGAAAGATCTCAAACAAAATCTTATAGCTTCTCACAAGGCAGCCCGTGGGGAACAACAATTGAGCTTCATAATTCTGATGTCAAGACGACAGATGTCTCATCTTCTTCGTCGGGATCAAGCGGGGTATCTTCCGAAAAGCAAAAGCAAGGAGCCACGCTCAAACAAGAGATCCTAAAAGATGGCCCCCTTTGGGGAGGAGGCCCAGGAGATATCGCTTCTTCAAAACGCGAATTAGAGGAATTGGAGTCCCTTACAAAGTATGATGAGGCTTTTCTCAAAGCACTTACAACTTTAATTAATGCAGAAAAGGCATCTAAAGGATTTAAAGCTTCGGAGGAAGCATTTGCTCGCTCTAAAGCATACAATGAGACGGTAAAAATGCTTGTTAAGACGGGATTTAAAGCAAAAGCGGACGAGCTTGTTTCTGGAGCTACCGAAGTTCGCGCGAAATTAAAGTTGGATACTGCGAAGAAAAAACTCGACGACGCGCTCTTGGCAGTGGGTGCAGCGCTTTTTGCGAAATCAGATGATAAACCCATGCAACTTACGATGGATACCTTTCCCGAAGATATCAAAAAACGATTTGATAAACTTTCGTTTCCAGAAAAACCCCCAAAACTCAAGAAGGCTCAACTCGCACTTGAGATCAGCGAAATTAGTAAAAAGCTTGCGGTAAGAAAAAGCCTTCCAACGCTTAACGTGGGCTGGACCGTCGATCAAGTTAACGAAAAGAGTCGCGAAGAAAAATATCGGGAAACAACGATTTTAGCAAGCCTG
>CAILAO010000423.1 GCA_903832105.1 uncultured Pseudomonadota bacterium
ACGGCTTTTTTCACCAAGTCATGATGATTTGCCAAACGCTCGACCGCGGGCGTATCCAAGGCACATTCCGCGATCTTCAAAATTCTGGACTGACTCGTCGAAATCACATTGCCTTCGGCATTCAGCCAGGTCAAAATCTCATACCCATTGCTGTTTTTATGGTAGGCAATGACGGTATCGTTCTCAAACCCCTGATCCTGTTTTTCCTTTGTCGAAAAAATCACGTCAGGGAGTTTGGGAATTTTCTTTTTCAAATCAGGATTGGCTTTGGTGGCCTGATTCCAAATTTCGTAAGCCTGAGAAGTCAGGTCAACCTCGCCTTCATCAGCATCCAACATGCCTGATTTTTCATTGTACAAGTCCCGAATATTGACCGGGTCGCCATCGAAGAACACTTCATCCGCGCCTACGGCTTCGGCATTTTCAGAGATGCGCTGCGTCAGTCGGGTTCGTAATCGGATGATTCTTTCAAGACCATCCTGTGGTAAAAACGAATAACATAAGATTTCAGATGCTTGCTGTCCGATTCGGTCAACCCGCCCTGCTCTTTGAATAAGCCGGATTATAGCCCAGGGCAGGTCATAATTGACAATAACATGCGCATCTTGCAAGTTTTGACCTTCGCTTAAGACATCGGTACTAATCAATACTCGAATTTCATCTTTGACATGTTTGATCTTATTACTGATGGGGCTAAATCTATGCGCAAGGTCGGTAGGATGTTCCAAATCACCGGTAGCACAGGCACTCTCGGAAATTTTACGTTTTTGGAGTTGGTCAAACAGATAATACGCGGTGTCGGCAAATTGGGTAAACACCAAAATCTTTTCATTTTTATGGGTGTTCACGCAAAGATGTTCAAGGGAATTGAGTTTTTTATCGTCGCCAGGATGCCAGTTTTTCCCGATTTCAATGATAGAAACAATCTTATCGGCATCATGCGTTAATAATTGCGATAATTGTTCGACAAACAACGATGTTGAGATCCAATCATATTTGTTTTTATCGGCGACGCATTTTTCATAGTATTTTTTAGCTAACCTGGCATATTCCTCTCTCTCTGTCATCAAGTTCGATTCCACCTGTTCATCATTCTCGTTTTCTTCCAAAAATTCATCCATTTCGGCTTGCTCTTGTTGTCCGATTGGAATTGGAAAACCATTTTCAAGGGCATACATAAAAACATGATTTCGTAAAACATGCCGGGCTAATGATATTAGAAAAGAAAATCCCGAACTTTCCAATCGCTTGAAAAGATTCGTTCTGCAAAAACCCATCAATCGCTTGCCAGCACGGCTTAAGTTTGTAATAATTCGTTTTTCTTGAGTATTTGCATTTTCTTCTTTATTTTTATCGATGTAATTGCCAAGTCCATAGCGAGGCAAATACAGACTATTGATCATGTTGACGACTTCTTCGTCATAGAGCTTGACATAAATATCTTTTGCGTCGTGCGGGTTAAATGCATATTCGATTTTCTTTGGAATGCGGTTAGGGAAATACTCTTTTCTGCCGTCATTAAAGGTTAAATAATACTGCTTTTTTGCAGGATCATACGTCGAATAATTGGCTTTGATAAAAGTACGCGTTCGCCGTACCATATACAGCTTCAATAATTCTTGCCAATCCTCAGAAAAGTCGCTTTTTTCGAAAGCAAGCAATGTATTTGGAGAGTATTGATACTTTGCTATAAACTCGATTGGTCCGCCAACTTTACGGATGAAATTTTCAGGAGAAATGCCAATGTCTTTATCTTCGGGCAGCGCAGCAATCATATCCCAGCGTGAATTTTCGGGAAGGAATATTGCTTTTGCGTGCTGGAAATCGTCTTTGGTAACAGCCCTGCGTCCACGTTGAGCATGAACGGGCATTGTTTTTTC
>CAILAO010000424.1 GCA_903832105.1 uncultured Pseudomonadota bacterium
GATTCAATACGCAAAAATATTGGCCTGTCGCATGAGTAAATGCCTGGTTGTGATTAGCCGCAAAACCCATTGGGTTCGCATTCCTAATTACTTTTATCGGAAACGCAAATTTATCCGACATAAATGGGAGTATTTCTTCGATATTCAGTGTGAGAATCAGCTCTATCGAGGTATCAAGACAATTTAACTCAACATCCTTCAACAAATTGGCTATCAGCGCAATTTGGCCATGACTGACTACAGAAATTGAAACTGCAGGAGCCGAAGCTATTTTTTCCATCGTAAATAGCTCCAATAAATGATCAACCGACGACAATATTTAAGTAATGAATAAGTAAGTAGCGCACACAATTGCAGAACATTGATAAACCGATCACAATAAAGCCGATAGTAATTAGCCAAATCTCCCTTCTCCATTAACCAAACCTGCGAGCTTAGCCCTGTTACTCCGTAGGAAGGTTTGTAGATAGCGGCCAGTTCAGCAGATATTTTGACTACCAAACCACCGCTGCACACAATCGACAGCCAAAGCATATGATCTTCCATATATCGTTGCCCATCAACAAAACGCTGCTCGATATCGCGCCGCAGCATTACTGAGGGCGTCACAAATCTATTTGACAGCATCAATAACCATTTAGATACAGGCTGCACAGTGCATTCCGAAACATCCCAATCGGGAAGGGCGTTTTCAACCGCCAGCGTCCGACACCCATGACCACATAACACGACATCCGGATGTGCGAGCATATATCCATATTGAATCTCGATTTTCTTCGGGTGCCATGCATCATCAGAATCCAGAAAAGCGATATAGGTTTGTGTAGCCGCTTCCCATCCGGCATTCCTCGCATTTGCCGCGCCGGCGTTATCTTTCAATGCGATTACTTTAATCCAACCGGGGTACTGGCTTTCAATATTGCGCAGCACACTCAATGTTTGATCACCGCTAGCATCATCTACGAGTATAACTTCTGCAGGCTTTCGGGTTTGTTGAACAATAGAATCAACCGCGCGCCGTATTGTTCCGGCGCACTGAAAACAAGGGATCACTACACTTACTGAAATCGCAGTATCATCTTGCATTCAATCACACTTTCCTGATGAAAATCGAGTCTATTTTTCACAGAATAACGATGTAAGCTTAGGTACACGCACAAAATCAAACATCTCTTCCACCTTCACTGACAATTCACTTTTTTGCTTAAACGTAACAAAATACCGCAAGCAAGCATTTTCTCTAATGAACCGCACACCAAGCATAACAGATTGAATGTTAATGAAATCTTTAACCCTCGACTCGGTTAGACGAGCGCTATCATCACTCGATCCAAATTTTCCCTTATCTTCATTCTTGATCCGGCAAAGCGCGGTCTGCCCGATCGCTCCGGCGTGATCACCCTTCAGAACCTCCTGCAGCAACACTTCAACGTGATCAGCGAATAAAAGGCTAGCATCATTGAGTACGCACATGTATTCACCAAGAACTTTAGGCAGCACCAGACTATCCACCATGCTCGGGTCTTTTTCCGCCAAATGGACATATTCAATAGACTCAACTTCGCCATGAACAAGCAAATCCTGCACAATATCGCTTTCCAATTGCCCCTCATCATCCACTATAAGCAACTGTATTTTCGGATAGGTTTGATTGAGCACCGTCGATATCGTATTTCTGAAAAATTGCTGCCGTCCCTTTCTAAATAACACCACAACAGTTACCAAGGGCAATACCGTGGGCATTGTACGGTTTTCATAAAAAGCACCGGTTCTAGGTATTTCAAAATCGAAATAATTCAGAGGAAAACTTACAGCCAGATTCTGTAGCCGCGTTGAGAGGAAGTAAGGCACATTAGCAAACAATTGAATAAGAGTTTTAAATATCCCTTTACGTTGTCCAGAAAAACGCGTCGGTAACAGCAGCGCAGCAATAAAAAGTGGCAATATCATAAGTATCTGCCACCAGTTTCCATAACGTAAACGGATATAGGCGTTGCCCAGTTTACTACCCAAAAACTGTATCGGTTTAACCTCTTCGGCAGCACCGTAGCTGTAATGCCAGCACACCGCTCTAGGGCAATATTTAAGTTTAAACCCTGAGGCCCTCAATCGATAGGAAAGCTCGAC
>CAILAO010000425.1 GCA_903832105.1 uncultured Pseudomonadota bacterium
ACATGACCTTGAGAGTAAAAAGTGTCTTCCGGCTCAATTTCCTGCCGGTCAAAAATCCTAATATTGGGGTCTTTCAGGTGATCTTGCAGCCATTGTGTCGTCACAAGAAAGCCGCTGTTGGGATAACCCCCGTTTTCAACTGCAAGGCTAGGCGAAACTAATAATAGGAAGAAAATTAAGCACGCCGGAACTCCAAAAACACGACCTAGATTTCTAGAAAAGTTCATTATTGTTAACCTCATGTGTATAAAGATCACGCGGAGAGCCACTTCAGGATTTCGGCTTCTTTGGGTATCTTGCCGGCAACTTTAACCTGCCCATCAACTACCAGGGCGGGGGTCATAAATACTCCATATTGTCCAAACACCTTTATATCCTCAACCTTGATTATTTCCGCGTCAATGTTGTTTTTTTGGACTATTTCCTTGACGAGTTCTTCAAGTTTGTGACACTTGGCGCATCCAACACCCAAGACTTCTACTTTCATCGACAAATACTCCCTTCTATTTGGCCTCATTCTTAGAGGTCCATTATCCTAATCTGAATTAATTGTTAAATCTTTTGTCATATCTATTTGTAAGAGTCGTCATTCCATGAATCGCTGTTATGAAACACCTAAACGCCAATTAGTACTTATACAGCCGTCGAGGCGAAAACTTGCGGTAAACATTAGATATCCGTGTCAGTCCACAAAGGAACCGAACATTACCCCGGCGATGGTCGACAAGACACATACCAGCGAAACAAAAACAAAGGTCTTTTTAAAGCCCATGACACTGTTGATCACCAACATGCTGGGTAAGGAAAGCGCAGGGCCGGCGAGAAGAAGGGCCAACGCAGGGCCTTTCCCCATACCGCTGCCAATGAGTCCTTGGACAATGGGGACTTCGGTCAAGGTGGCAAAATACATGAATGCGCCCGCTACCGAAGCAATTGCGTTTGCACCGATTGAGTTGCCACCTAAAGCCCACGCGATCCACTCATTCGGTATCATTCCTTCTTTATCAGGGCGTCCGAGAAGAAAACCGGCGATTAAGACCCCAAAGAGCAACAATGGCATGATCTGTTTGGCAAAACCCCAGGATTCGTTGAACCAGTCCTGAGTCTCACCTTCTGATGTGGTTGCCATTACGGACAAAGCAATGACCCCTGCGGTGAACGGCACTAGAGGATCATGCGGAAAGAAAGAACCGATAATTCCAACCGCTGCCACGCTGATAGCCATCTTCCACAATGGAACACCGAACCACATTACCATTACTGCGGCGAATCCCAGTGACAGCGCCCCGGTGATAATCCACTTGGTCGAATAAATACTGTACCAAAAACCAGTGTTGATGTCTGGTTTTCCCCAGTTGGCGAACACAAGGATCCCGACCATGAAGGCAAAGTATATAGTGGTCTTCCACAACGGGCGCCCGTCCAGGTTCATAGACCCCATTGTGGCCAATGTTTCTTCTGTGCGTTGCTCTTCCTCTTTGCGGAATATCGCGTGCATGAGTAGTCCTATAATAACACTAAATGCGATCGCTCCCGCCGCCCGGGCTATTCCCAATTCCATGCCCAGTATTCTTGCGGTCAGGATAATGGCCAAAACATTGATAGCGGGCCCTGAATAGAGGAAAGCCGAAGCTGGGCCGAGTCCCGCGCCTCGAGTCCAAATCCCTGCAAACAGAGGCAATACGGTGCAGGAACATACTGCCAGCACTGTTCCTGATATCGAGGCGACCGGATAAGCGATCCATTTGGAAGCGGTCGGCCCAAGGTATTTCATCACGCCTTCCTGACTGACAAAAACCCCGATTGCGCCCGCTATGAAAAAAGCGGGAACGAGACATAGCAGCACGTGTTCCTGGGCATACCATTTAACAAGGTAGAATGACTCCATCACGGCATTGTCGAATCTCAAGTTACCTACAGGCATGTAGTAACACATGAGGAAAACCGCAGAAATAATGGCCAAAGGCTTCCACTCATCCTGCCAATACGACACAAAACTGCTCTCCCTGATACGTTCGACCAAGGATTGTGAAGGGGCGTCAACCGTTCCTTCAATGCCGCTGCGCCGAATCGCCGTAATCTTTGTTTCCGAATTCATTTCCGTGTTTTCTCCGTTTATATCTAAATACTTGGGGATTACAGCACCATGTTGAACAGATAACCGACCAGAATAATTCCAATAGTAACAACA
>CAILAO010000426.1 GCA_903832105.1 uncultured Pseudomonadota bacterium
CACCAAGATCTTCATGAATTTTTTGGACCTCTTGGGGTCGGTGAAAGAGATATCCTTGCACAAGATCAACACCCATTTCTTTGAGGATGCGAGCTTCTTCCCAAGACTCAACGCCCTCGGCAAGAATGGTGGTGACCGAAATTTTGGCCATCTCAATAACGCCCTTAAGAAAGATTTGCTTATGTTTTTCTTGGTGAATGTTTTCGATCAGGGCACGGTCAAGCTTTACGATATCAGGCTTTGTTTTTATAACCCTCTCAAGTCCCGCATAACCCTTCCCAAAGTCGTCTGTGGCAATTCCAATATTCATTTTTTGAAGTTTATCGCGAACTTTTATCATCAAGTCGAAGTTACTGATCGCTTCTGATTCGGAAACCTCGAAGATCAAATTGTGTTGTCTCTGAAAAATTTCTTGCAGCCTATCGATAAAATACAGGTTCCTTGGCAAAATATTTACCATCAAAACACCCGGCAACTTTTGCGCGTGCGCCGTAGCGTGACGAAGACATGTTTGATCCAGTTCGAGGGCGATCTTTGATGTATGCGCTAAAGCGAATAACACATTAGGGACCAAGTGCCTCGCCTCGATATAACCCATTGCATCCCGGTCCATCAGCGCTTCGACCCTATCTTGCTTAACGCGAATCAATGATTCAAATCCAAATAATTGATCTCTAAATGGTTTGATGGATTTCATAAGTTTCGCGTCACGCACCATCTCCTCTGTAATATCGGGAAGTCGAAAGACTGCCTGGTAATGCGGCCAAAGCAAATCATCAGCTTGGATAAGACTCTGTAAAAGCTCTTTTTGTCTATCACGAACACGCCCCATCTGAATTCTTGCTGCAGTGTTACTATTGTCTATAAGTTGCTCAAGAAGTTCGAGACTATCAAAACAAGGGTTGTTAATCACCGTAGCGTGACCAATCGAAATTTCCGGAACTACCGTAATACACTCTGGTAGTATCCTCTGCTTTTTACTCGACAGGAGTTCATTCCATAACGCATTGAGCAACTTTACAACAATCCTATCCGAAATCCTTTCTAACACTCCCGGAGCCGGAACAGACCCAGAAATCCTCGGTTTCTCAAGAATGATATAGTATGTGTTGCCCGTCATCGATTTTCTGCAAAGCAAATCAGTCGCACGAAAACTCCCCGCTGTTCCCCATAGGCTATATAGGATTTGTCTAAAGCAATCCTGTAATCGATAGTAGACTTCTCTCCCGTATTCTAATGCAATATCTCTGAAGCTTCCTGTATCGATCGTCAATACACTCAAGGCGTTGTCTTTTTGAAGCATCATAAGTGGAACTTGTGCGTTAAAGAGCGGAATATCAACACGATCTACCTTACGTTTAGAGAGCCCAAGAACGCCAAAGCTGTCCAACAAATGAACAACTTCACTCGAATCCGGATCCTGTAACCAGATCACCGTATCGAGAAACTTCCCTGTAGAATCCTTGTTCGTGCTGCCTTTTTTCCCAAGCACAAGAATTGGAATCCTTCGTCCTAGATTACCAATCATATCAAGCCATGCAACCGCTGGAAAAAGAGGCACCTCGTTATCAACAATCGCTGCCTTGATCCTCTCACCATAGATGTGAGTCACAAGGTCAGAGGACGAGGGATCACAAGTGACTGTTTCCACGCTCAACGCCGAAAAAGCTCCAGTAAGCGCCCCCTGAAGAGCCTCATTTTTTGTCGAAATTAAAATCATTCGTTTTTTCTCTCGTGTATATCGTTGTCCATAGTCCGTTGGCCACAAGCTCGACACGACTACTACCTTTTCGGCACATCTAAAAAGAAGATTAGAATTTTTCTAAGAAAAAAAATTTTGAATGATTTTTGAATCAAAAAAGTCAACAACAAGATTGGATTTTTTGATGTTATTAACATCATCCACAAGTTGTGTGGATAAACAGAACCACGACGATATCAAATAGCTGGTAGGCAGTATCTTCACCTTTATGGCTATTTTTTGTTCAAATAAA
>CAILAO010000427.1 GCA_903832105.1 uncultured Pseudomonadota bacterium
AAGTCTCAAGTTTCAAGTCTATGTCTATGAGGACGTATACGTTAACTCAGTGCCATTCAGTACACGCCCTAATCCGAAGAAAGCATATATTCTTTCACAGCTAGATACATGTGTTCCGGAGAAAGTCCCGCTTGTTCCATAACCCATTGCGGTGTTCCGCTGGCAGGGTAGGAGCCCTTCATGAGGGGATGGAGCGTCCTCCTTCTTCCTTCTTCAGATGTCATCCAACGATACATTGTAGGAAGCGTAAAGCCGGTGATTGCCATCGCTCTCCTTGCGATATCAGGAGAGTAAAGTGCGGTTTTCTCCTGATCAGAAAGTAAATCAAAGAGTTCGGCACTGCTGACATAAAAAACGTTAAAGTCAAAACCGTCTTGATTCAGTTTTGGCAGCACGTCGTTTACAAAACAAATGGCGACTTCACTTCCTTGAAGAACAACAGATTTAGACGCTTCCTTTGTCTGTGAAGAAGCCTTTTTAAGTGCATAGAGACCTTTCGTTGTCTCTAGCGGGGTCGAAGCAAACTGGGACCAGTCTGGCACAGTCTCGCTTGGCCTGGTGACAAATGGCAGAATGACAGCAGGTCTCTTCTGCAGGGCAGTTACGAGTAAGGGCCAAATTTCCTGAGCGGCCCAAGGGGTGAGTGTCAATAGGGATCCCCTTGGAAAATTTTCTTCGAATAACTGTAAGGCTTGAACATCGGCGTGAGTGGGGCCGTCTTCACCCGTTTTAAGACCTGCATGACCGCAAATGATGATGAACGGATTAAAGGGCTTTTTAGAGTATAAAGATGCATACTGCTGTCCGATCACGTGAAGTTTTGCGGAGATATGCTGCAAAGCCCCGATAAAGGCTGCATATGAAGAGCCAACGCCAATGTGAAATCCAAACGTAGAAAGTCCAGAAAGAACGCCTCCCATCGCATCTTCACAAATTCCGCCAAGAGAAATCAGTCGCGAATTAGGATTCTCTGTGGCGTGAAAAAAGCCACCTTGAAATCCTTTATTGATATTAAGCGCGCTGGTCGACCCTAGAAGGTCGGCGGATGCGACCATAAAGGCACCGCCTGATTTGCGGTTCAGATAACCTAGGGCATCTCCCAAAACTTCCCGCAAAGGAACGGTGGATCCAGGATTTGATTTTAGTTCTTCAGGGATATTGAGAGCGTTTATCTTGTTCGAAGAGAAGAGAGCGTCGGGGTGCGGATGTTCCGTATGGGGATGACGCATCAATTTCTGCAGTTTTGCTTGCTTATTAAGTAACTCACCAGAAAGCCGTTTTCCAAGATCTATCTCTCTTTCAAGCGCGCTTCGAACCGTCATAAGCGAAAGAAAAAATGCCTCTTCGATATCAGTGGGAGTTTTAGGTTCTATCGGTCTTGGAAATTTTACTGAAAAACGATTTTCGAACTCTTCAAGAGAAGCATAGAATTCTTTTGAACAAAATTTATGGCCAGCTCCGTGAGATTTTCTGCCTTCGATGCCATATTTCCATCCCTTGACGGTTCGGTAAACAATCGCCGTCGGTTGGCTGTTATCCTGCATGACGGCGAGGCTCTGTGCCATTAAAATCTCATGAAAATCAGTTCCATTAGAGACCGTAATAACGTTCCAGTCATGGAGCCGTGCGAATTCGTCGGGGGTCCACTGGACATAATCCCCGGGTATGTCATGCTCGGAACAGACATGGTCAGAATCGATTGAAGACTGATTCCAATCGACGTGCAAGATTACATTTGAAAGTCCTGACGCGGAGGCAGAAGCCATGGCTTCGCTGACGCGGCCAGGAGTCAGCCCTCCCTCGCCCTCTAAAATATGCACTTTCGGTGGGTTGCTTCGAAAAACGTCATATGCGGCCAGGGCAAGCCCAATAGCCGAGGCAACGCCAACGCCGGAGGCTCCCGTTGACAGTTTAACGAAAGGAACCAATGGAACAGGATGACCGTCGAGCGCTTTAGCATGATATTTCTTAAAAAGCGGCGTGCTCGTAAGCGGATTTCGTCTGAATCCCAGAAGATCTTCGAGACGAAGTTGTTTCGACTCCAACGGCAACATCTTCGGCTGATAAATTCTGATGATCTCATTACGTAAAGCCCAGGCCGCATACAGTCCTAAGGCTTTATGCCCCGCAGCATAACACAGGATATCCGCGCCTTGCGCGTCTGGATCAGAGAAATCATAGTCCATAGTTTGAAAAATAAGGCTTTGAACGATCTGTCCAGATGAAATGCTTCCGCCCGGGTGCCCTGAAGTCGGTACAAAATTATAAAGAAGTGAACACAAAGTTCGATAAGCCAAATTGAGTCCTTCCAGCGACCTAATGACTTCCTGATCGGGGAGCGCTGGAAGGCTAATGGATCGACTTTTTATGACTTCGGATATAGAAAGAGCAAAACCGCGCCTTGATCTGAACTGAAAACCTTCGACAAAATTTTTAGCGATAGAAACCATAAAAATCTCCAAGAATATAGAGATATTCCCAATTTATCGCTGTTATCATATTCGAAATTTATCGGAGAATCCATCAATCGTTATCGGCCGTAGCCGCGCTTGTTGTTGTTCTTTTTCTCCAACTTTGACACATTAGGGACATACTTATCGAAATTAAGGAGATGAATGACATGTCTAAAAAGCTTTTAACATGTGCAGCTATTTTCTTCCTTGTTCAAGTAAACCTCTTTGCTGACGGGAGTATTCCTCGAGATCCCATAGGTGAGGTTGCAAATTACAAACTGGATAGAGATCCCCATAGGACCTCTCAATCCATCAGGCAAGGTATTGTCGATCTAAAAGTGCTACGCTACTTGCCGCAGTTTCAATCTGGTGGGGTATATGAAGTTGAACTTGCCTATGACGTGTTAGTGTCGATGGTCGGCAGGCAACATGGCAAGAAGCTGATCGAGGTTCCGGAAAAATATTTCACGCAGGAATTTTGGGATGAATTGCGTAAGAATGGCGCTTACAATTCGGATCAGTTTAAAATCAAGCACGAAGGATATGGTGACGCAAAAACAATGGACGGGCGCGTCTATCAACACTGTGATAAGCTCTACTTTTATGATATCAAGACTGACTTGTCTGAGTCGGAGCTTTTGGATTTTATTCAGCAGCTTTTTGTTTGGACGCTGAGTGGCTTAGGCTTCGATGTTTCGCCTTATTCCGAAGTAAAAGATTTAAAGATTCGGGGATTTTTTAAAGACGGTGTGCCGGTTCTTCACGGGGTCAAGCTGGACATCTCCGGGACAGTGGACGGTCTTCCAGCTAAAGCAGGGCTCGATTATATCAAGCAGGGCACAAATTCAGAGTTTTAGGGTAGAAGCCTCAGTCAAGTTGGAAGACCAACTCGACTGAGGCGCAAAATTCGGACGATTACTTTTTCTTCGCTTTGGCTTTGGCTTTTGGTTTTGCGGCGGCTTTCTTTGGAGCTGCTTTTTTCGCTTCATGGCTTTGCTTGTAGTTGTCGTGCAACTCTTTTATTTTCTTGCTCGCAAATTTCGCCGCCTTATTGAATTTCTTTTCGATGCCTGGAAGATCAAGACCGTGCTTTTTTGCGCCCTTCTTAACATCAACGATGAACTTTTCGACCTTTGGTTCAAATTCTTTCAGTTTGGTCGAGACGAACGTTTCGACTTCTTTTCTCTTTTGTTTGAAGTCATCCGATGCGGCATACTCTTTAACTTGTCGCACTAGCTCGTCGCCTTCTTTCTTCAGGCTTTTATGAAGCTTTTCCAGATCCTTTTTAATAACGCCTACCAGTTCTTTCATGTTTCTCTCCATGTTCTCCATGTTCTCCATGAGATTTAGGTTTCTAAAACGATCCCCAAACCAGCCTTGTCACTACGAAAAAACTGATCTGAGTGGGTTTACATCGTCTGAGTAAAATTATTCGGAAAATAAGCGAGCATTTCTATCAATTAGCTTATCACCTTTTGCTTTGAACGAAAACATGCGGGCACAAATTTTTATTGATGCAATTTTCTATTTGGTAAATTTAAAAGCAGAGTTTTAAAAATAGCGCAGATGGAGGTTTTTAAAATACGCCGTTATGAATGACTGAAAAGGGATGCAATCTTGCTGTAAAAAGGCGGAGTTAGAACGCCGATTTCTGTGATTATTCCAGAAATGAGAGTGTGCGGCGTAACGTCAAAAGAAGGGTTTCTTGCTGTAACACCTAAAGGCGCGATAGGGGTTGATGCTATTTCTGTGATTTCTTCTGGCCGACGTTCTTCAATAAGAATTTCGTCTCCGGAAGAAATTTTAGGATCGAACGTAGATAGCGGGGCGGCGACATAAAACGGAATTCCATGATGTTTCGCATTGACGGCGAGAGAATACGTTCCAATCTTGTTGGCGGTGTCGCCGTTAGATGCAATTCGATCCGCGCCAACGAAGATATAGTCAATGGATTTCTGCCCCATAAAGAAAGCCGCTGCGGAATCCGCGATAAGCGTGAATGGGATTTTTTCTTCTTTCAGTTCGAATGCAGTTAAGCGTGCCCCCTGAAGAAAGGGTCTCGTTTCGTCAGCAAAAACCATGCTGAGTCTCCCAGCCGCATGTATTGCCCTCACCACTCCGAGCGCTGTTCCATAACCAGCGGTTGCCAAACTGCCCGCGTTGCAGTGTGTAAGGATAGTCACTTTTTCCTTGCTCTGAGTGCTGAGAATCGAAAGGCCGTGCTGACCGATTGCCTGGCAAGTTGCAAGATCCTTTGCAAAAAAATCAAGAGCCGCCTTTTCAATGTTTGAAGATACGATTTCCATCGGAGTATCAAAGTCAAATGAAGCAGTGCATTTTTTGGCGCTTTCGATCGCGAAAAACAAATTTACTGCTGTCGGACGTGTTTTAGCAAGACGTTCACAAGCTTCCATAAATCGTGAGTTGTAGTCTTTCCAGAAAAGCGCCGCAGAATATGATTTTGCATCAATTGCCAAGGCGAAAAATGCTGTGCACCCTATTGCTGGCGCACCGCGTATGACCATCTGTTCAATAGCATCCGCAATCGCATCGAGCGATCGATATTCGATCCAGTGACTTTCCCTTGGTAGCTTTCTTTGATCAATAAGACTCAAAACACCGCTTTGGTAGGACATAGCAGTAAACACTTTCAAAACCTCTTCTTTGTGAGTGCGCCTTTTTTAATGAACTTTCCATCAAACAGCTAGATCGTCGTCAAAGGGATCCTTTTCTCGCGTTTGATCTGACTTACTACTCTTTTCCTTTTGAGACAAGGTCCAATTGTGACCTTCTTCGCTTCGCTCTTCTGCCATCCAGGCTTCTTTAGAAACTACGTCTGACTCAAGATGCCTAGAATGTGATCGGTACTTGACTGTAGCGAATGAATAGCGAGTGATCGCTAATAGGAGGAAAATACCGACAAGGCCAATGGCGATCGTGAGAAGTTTAGTGGGAACTTGAAACCGATCAGGGGGCGCGGAGTCAAGTTCGATTGATCTAAGTGACTTCCAGGCCTCAGCGAACAATGGGTTATTCACATCTTCAATGTTTTTGGCTAGATCGGTATAGATGACTAAAAAGTGCCTTTTGGCTGAGGAAACAAGAATACAAACTTGCATTAGCGGAATATTGTCGAGCAAATAATCCGCGTAAAAAAGAATTGCTGAAGATTTGTTTTCTAATTCGATTTTTTCTGAGTTGCGGACACGATAACCTTTAATTGATGATGAAGTGTTGGAAAATTTGGTTACGAGAAGGTTTTCGAAAATTCTTGCTGTAACATCATCTATATAGCGAACCCCCTTAAACCCCATGACTTGAATGGTGCGCTGGACACCACCACCTTTTTGATAGGGAGTCTGTAGGAGCAGAGTAAAGCCGGGGGCATTGCGGTGAAGTTCCCAACCGCTGGGTGGCGTCAGGCTAAATCCTTTCTCCTTAATCACAACTCGCTTACCGTCAGAAAGTGGGACATTAGTCTTTTGTTCGATCCAGGGCCATGCGGGGCTGGAAAACAGGAATAGAAAGAGTGCGAACGGGACCGTCCAAAATCCGATGGATTTTGCCATACTACTTGCCTTTTGGCTTTGAATTTGACTTGTCACATGACCCTCCTTTAAAAAAATTATGCGTATGTTCACGAAGAACGTGAAAGAGCATACTCTTCTCCCGTCGTAAGCTCTCGGTGCTCTTTAACAAGCTCAGTAATGATTGATAAAGCTCCTTCCTCAAGTTCAAATACTCCGAAACGATAAGGATGATCCTTGCCAACCGTCCCTTTTTTAAACTGGGTGTTCTGGTCCAGCAGGCAGACATCAACAGGTATGCTGCTAAGCGTTTCTAGTTTTAGTGTTGAGGTATAACGATAATAAGGGTGCCAAATTGGCTCGGAGATGACCGAATAGGTTGCGATAATTCGCCATGTTTGATCTTGGGCATGATCCTGAGATGACAAGACCCTGTGAGAGTCTTCGGCGGCAAAAAAGCAAAGATCGCCCGGTCGCGGAAGATTCCCCATAGGCCTCGAAAGATGTTCGATTGATTTCCTGTGACTTGTTTGGAGCTCGAATTGATGACGTGGCGAAAGCTTAATGAGCCAAATTCTGGCTGGACGGAGCTCATCTTGCTTTACGTTACATAGCTCATCGACATTTTTCGGCATTTCCGACGTGACCGTGCTTAATTTGGCTGCAATCCATGAACCGGGGAGTCCGTGAGCTTTTGAAGCAGATAGCGCTTTGCGTAGGTAATTCGCGGCGGTCTCGGCGTGCCTCTTAGATCCTTCTGTTTTATCAAGTTCTGCATAGGCGTATCCTAACAGAGCTAAAAGATCCGGATCATTTTCTCCAACGACCTGAATGGCTTGTTGCAAGATGTGGAGTGTTTCTTTCACCTCGCCCAAGCGGAGTTTCGAGTAGGCAGCAAGGATTTGGTAATCACTATTGTCAGGATACAATTTTAGGAGCTGTTTTGCTTCAAGAACGGCTTCTCCGAAGTTGCCAACCTCAAGATGGCGGTGCAGCGCGAAATAGGATGGAGTCGGTGATGCAGGAAAGACCGAACTGATACTCTTTAATACTGTTTCAAGAGTCGTCTCATTGCGAGTAATTAATGACTCGCGAGCAAGTGCTAGCCAATGGAAAAAATCTTGAAACTGTGCGCCGCTTTCTATTTTGAAGTAAGGAAATTTTTCGGAATTTGATTTGCGAAGCATGAGACGCTCTTTAAGTTCCCAGTAATACGGGTTACTGAGTTCATGTTGCAACGCCTTTTCGATGAGGGTGACGGCCTCCAATTCATCCAGTTCTAAGTGGATGACTCCTTGCAGGGCTTGGAATGTCGCAAGATGTTCTGTGTCACAATGACCTCTTTTTTGAAGATGCAAAGAGAGCGCTCTTAACGACTGCTTGTCGTTCCGCTCAGCTAATACCTCGATCCATAGTCTATACAGGCAGAAAAGGTTAGAATGCTCTGGACAGTTGGCGATTAGATTAGAGACGTATTCAGCGGTTTCCGAGTAGTCGCCGCTCCAATATTTATCGAGTCCAGTTAAGTAGTCGTTGGAAATCAGATTTTTTAGGGAATCTCGAATGACGCTTTCAGATTGCTGAAGAAATGGAAGTACCATGGGAAAACCTCCTCCACGGGTTAGGAATGGACAAATGCACTGGCTCCAAGTGAGGTTTCGGCTGATTTGATAAAAACTTTAGAACTGGGGGATGGAGGCGGTCCTCGTGACCTATTTATCAAGCCACATCTATGGGGGAATTCCCGATTTTTTTCAGATTTCTATAAAGGCGATTATCGAAGAAAGATACAAATAACAAGGACAGATAGAGGATTTCTCTGTTACGCGAAGGGTAAATTAGCTGGCCATCTTCGTCGTTTTTTTAGCTCCACGCATGACTTTTTTTGCGGCGACTTTTTGTGTCTGAGCGGGAACTGGTTGAAATAGTGTCAACGGTAAAAAACAGTTTCGCCATAACCGCAAACGTTGATCTCGAGCTTTACAGGGGAGGAACCAGGGTCGGAACAGAGAAGATTTCAGGTCCACCAAACTCTTCTGCCGAATGCAGGACAAAGACGATTCCCCCCGAGCCGGGAAGAAATGTGTACAAAATAAAAATCGGATCCCAGGAGGTAAAGGATCGGAAACCCGAGAACAATATTGCGTTCGCTTCCGTGA
>CAILAO010000428.1 GCA_903832105.1 uncultured Pseudomonadota bacterium
AAGCATGAGTACTATATTAATGAACTTTTTGAAAGAGACGGTCTTGCATTAAGGCTCACATCTGAGTAAACAAAGCTTCGAAATAAAAAGTGTAGTCCAGCTTCAAAGGTGCGTATTCCTCTGAAAGTGACCGCCGATTCCGGAAGGAAAGTGACCGGCTGTTCCGATCTGAAAGTGTCCGATGATTCCTGTCAAAGTGACCGGTCGTAATCGGAGCGAAGCGACGACTATTTCTTCTATTGCATTTCGAATCCTTTGACTAGTTTAAAATAGTAGTAGTGGCTGTGGGTATGTGGGAAACGGTACTCCGTTATCCAAGTAGCTGTGGGGAAACGGTACTCCGTTTGTCCAAGGCGGCTGTGGGCAGTACTCTGTCCATAGTCGCCGTCAGCTACGTCATATCCACAGACTCTTAAAATCGTTAGGCTATTTTTTCTTTTTCTTCGGATCCCGAAGGGAGTCTCCCGATAGATCAATAGTGTGAGCCCGGTGGATAATTCGGTCTAAAATGGCATCTGCAAGGGTGGGATCACCAATCACCTCGTGCCAATGTTTGACTGGAAGCTGGGTTGTGATAATGAGTGAGCCGCTGCCGTTTTTGTCATCTATAATTTCGAGCAAATCTCTGCGTTGACTTTCCGTAAGGGGTTGGCCCCAGTCATCTAGAATCAAAAGCTCAAACTTCGCGTAGCTATTCATGAGCTTGGGAAAGCTGCCGTCAGCTTTCGCCGATGCTAATGCATTAAAAAGTCTAGGGACACGCACGAAGTGCGGGCTATAACCGCGAATGCAAGCTTGGTTTGCTAGCGCACAAGAAAGCCATGTCTTTCCGGTGCCTGTGGGACCGACAAAGACTATGTGCTGTTTTTCTCGAATCCAATCGCAGTTGGCTAGCGTCATCATTACACTCTTGTCCAGTCCCCTTTGATTTCGCCAATCAATGTCTTCGATCATAGCTGTGGGTTCTTTTAGTTTTGCTTCGGTCATTTTTCTTTTGTATCTACGATCATCTCGCTCCATTACTTCTCTATCCACGATCATAGCAAGCCTTTGCTCAAACCCTAGAGCTGAATGTTCTGGGAGCTTGGCCTGCTCTTCCAGGGCTCGAATCATGCCAAACATTCGCAGTTTACTTAGATTTTCCATCGTCGCGTTTACCATCATTGCTTTCTTCTCCTATAGGGATTGGTTCGTAATATTCACCGCCGCGGATATTTGCGTGGTGAATGGGTGGCACTTCAATTGCTTGCGTCTGAGCTAAGTCTTCGCGATCAAGCCCACGTTCTAAAATCGATTTGACTTGTTTGTAGCGAAACAATTTGAATGTCGCGGCTCTTTTGCAGGCATCTTCAATGCGATTTTTGCCGTAGCGTTTGCCAAGGCGAAAAATCCCCAGACAGCCTCGAAAGCCAATTTCCGGATGCGTTTGAGATCGCATAATTTCGCTCACAACTTCGGCGGTAAATGGTCCCATCGTTTCTGCCCAAGAAACAAGACGAGAAGGAGTCCATTCCAGATGTTTTTGGTGCGCCTTTGGCATATGTTCATGTAGGGTCGTATAGGCCCATTTCTGGTAACTGCGCGTATGGGTTACGATGCGGCGATTCTTGTGCAGAATTTCAAGCGTATCACTGGAGAGGCGAACCGTGACTTTCTCTGAACGCAATTGATAAGGCACGCTGTAAAAATGATCGTCCACAGCAATGTGGTAATCGATATTTACCCGCGCTTGACGTATCTCAGCGTATTGGTACGAAAAGGCAGGCAAAACCTTTGCAGCTGGCTTATCAATTGTTTCGAACACAGATTTTCTACTGCCAGGTAGTTTTTGAAATGGTTTGTCGTTTAGTTTTTCAAGAAGTTCTCTGATCGCCTCATTGAGCGAAAATATGCTAAAAAATTTTCGATGCCGCAAGGCTGCTAAAATCCAGCGCGTGACAAGAAGAACACCGCATTCGACCTTAGCTTTGTCTTTGGGTCTTAAAACTCGCGCAGGAATAACTGCAACTTTGTAATGAGCCGCTAGCTCTGCATAAGTCGGATTGATATCGGGATCGTAACGGCATGGACTCGTGACACCAGACTTGAGATTATCTGGCACGACAATTTCCGGCACGCAGCCGAAATATTCGAATGCTCTGGCGTGAGAGCAAGTCCATGATGAAAGGTCTTGAGACCAACTTGCATCCGCGTAGGTGTAATTGCTAGCTCCCCACACCGCCACAAATATTTGCGCTTCTCTCACATCCCCTGTTTGGGCGTCGTAAATCGGCACA
>CAILAO010000429.1 GCA_903832105.1 uncultured Pseudomonadota bacterium
CTTTTAGGGCTTTATCGATATCAAAACGAGGGATTTTTGGAAAATCATCTCGAACGTTCTGAGACGTTCGAACAGGAACCTATGGAAACAGAATTCGATTCTGAAGAAGGCAGAGCATTTGCCGAACATCGCCCGTCGATTAAATCATACTACCTCGCAAAAATCGATGAAAGACCTGATACAAATCAAGTTGATAGGGAACTTGAATTAGCGCTACAAGTTTTTGAAAAGGTCACGGCTGTCTATGGTTCTCGTATTCCTGTGGGCGGGCAAAGAGCCTCACATTGGTTAGGTCTCGCAGCTCCAACCGCTAAAAAACAACTTAATAAATCTGAAGAAGAAGTCAAAAAATGGCTGGCTGGAAATTATAAACTTGATTGGACATCTGGGGAAATTTTTCATACTCCGAACGTTCAGCTTGATATTGAACAGCAAACTGAAGAATCTGTGCGGGGTGGAGACAAAATTTCTTTTGCATGGAGCGTCAAAAATTCCGAAGCAACTGCCATCGGGCGAAGCTCGCTTTTTGTAAGATCTTATCTGAAAAATTTTGAAACACAGGAAATCCTCATTGGAAGATTAGACCCCGGCGAAGTCCGAAACGGCGAATTGGCGGTTAAGCTGCCACCAAAAGTCGTCAAAGGATTAGCGACTCTCTGGTTCAGCCTTGCGATCGAAGGTGAACCGATAAAGGCTGGCATGAAATCAATTGCGGTGAAAGTTATAGACAAACCAGAGCCTAAGTTAACAGCCGATACAAAGCTGGAACATGAAAGTATTTTGAATGACAATGCCCTGGAATCCAATGAAAAAGCCCAGATTCAGGTTGCGGTTCATAATCCTAGCAAAGTCCAGGCCAAAAATCTTACGGTACGACTTATCAACTTGGGCGGATCGCAGGTGGTTCTTGATCAAGAGCCAAAAAGCCTGGATGTTTTGGAACCAGGAGAAGCTCAGGCAATATCGATTAATGTCTCAGGTTCAAATTCTATTGTCTCAAGCAAGATTCCGATAGGGTTAGAAATCGAGAGTGAAGACTTATTGGAACCGATACGGAAGAGCGTATTTATTAAAGGGCGCTTAAGCCCGAAAGCAAAAGAAAAGGCGCAAAATATAACGCATCATTAGCGTTTGTGAGGAGTATATGGGCAAAAAACCGACGATTGGTATCATTTTGGACAGCATATCAAATGTGCGTCAATTATCCATGTTTCATAGGTTTCGAGCTGATTTTGATTTTATTGTTTACAGCCTTTCGAGTAAAGCCGGCTACCCGGCAACGCACCATTCGTACTTTGAAATACGTCTCTTTGAATCTTTGCCGGATATGCCAGGCTATATCCGAAATCTAGACGACGAACTAAAGGCATGCGACCTAATTATGGGGGTTGAAACATCGAAGCTTTCTACATTTCAAGCACGCCGAATAGCCGCCAAACAAAACAAGCCGTTTGCAGTATTGGTCAATGAGTTTCAGCCATACTTCTATTCCAATTACCCAAACATCAGGGCGATTCAGTCAGATATATTAGAAAATGCCGATATGTTCTTGCCCACGTCAACGATGGCCGAACGGATGTTACTACTTGAAGGTGTTAAAAATGAGCATGTTTACCCAATCAAGGCAAGCGTTGACTCTGCGAGATTTCGTCCTAATCAGAAGCTGCGAGAAAAATTTCGGAAGTACATTAGTGTAAGAGAAGATGAATTCGTCATTCTATTTGAAGACGATTTAGAAACACACACAAGGCCAGAAGAACTGGTTCAGGCACTGAGAACCCTCTATTTGGAAAATCAATCTTCTGTGCTGAAGATTAAGATGCTTTTCGTAGGTAATGGATCGCAGGAAAAGTCGACAAAGTATGCTTCCGTCGATGCTGGTCTCGGCCGTTCGGTTATGTTTCTACATCAGGATCCTGAACCATTTATTCTCGATATGTATGCCGCATGCGATGTTATAGTATCGCCAAGAAAACTTAAGACTGAACAACATGAGGCTTTCCCTATAAAACTATTGGAAGCGGCTTCTTGTGGGGTTGTCCCAATTGTGGCTAATGCTACAATTGCGGCGAGCGTTTTAGAAGACGCTGGGAAAGTAATCTACTGGGAATCTCCGCATGAATTAGCTCAAACGTGGCAGCTTTTCCTTAGTAACCCGCTGTACTATTTGGCTGTCAAAAATAAAACTCTCGATGTGATGAAACAGCGCTATGAAGGTGATGAGGCAAGCACGAGACTTCAACATGAACTTTTCAAACTTCTAGAAACAAAGCGAGCCTTGAAACCAGGCAAATCATTCATCATGGATTTGGTCGCACAAATAGAGGCCCTTATTAAGGGAAGTGAGCTGGGCGTTGCCCTTGTTAAAATCGAAGACGCGCTTCTTAGCTATTCACCTTCCGCCAAGGAAAAAGGCAAGCTTCTCAGGTTAAAGGCAGACATCGCATACTATGGCGGAGAATATGAGAAAGCTATGAATCTATATCACGAGAGCCTTACATGTTATGAAAAGTGTCACGAGAGTTTTCGCGGGCTCGGCTTTATAGCAATGCAAAACCATTCAAATGATGAAGCGGTAACTTTCTTTAAAAAGGCTCTCGCAATTCGTGATGATGACCCCCAAACAATGCTAGGATTCGGACTCGTCTATTTCCGTCTAAAGTTGTTCGAGGAAGCGATTTTTTGGCTCGAGAAGGCAATTGTTTCGAATGAGACAAGTTCTGCATCCGTCGCGGCTCTTGTGAGTGCCTGCAAAGAGTGTAACTCTGTTCCAGCGGCGATCGAGATTCTTGAACGAGTGGTTGAAACTGTGGGAGAGGTTCCATCGCTCATTTTGACGCTTGGTCAACTTTACATTAGAAACGGCAAAACCGAAATTGGGACAAACCTTCTTCAAAAAGCGCTTGGAACGCAAAAAGCGGAACGACTTTAAAGACGCTGTTGTTCATTAAAAATCTTTTATAATAAGGATATCTGCAAGCTCGTTATGATCATCAGGCTTTATCGGAAAATGTTGCTTTAAAATAGCAGAACAATGATTGATAGCGTCGACGAAACCGCCAGCCAGATCTTTCCTCCTCGCTCCATCGACTAAAAGCTGAACCGCTTGCTGCCAAGTTTCTGGAGGAAGTTTCGCCGCAATAGCTCTGTCAGCTAAAACGACCGCGCGCCTTTCGAGGAGCGAGATAAAAATCAAAACGCCAGTAGCATCCCTGGTCGCTGTCAATCCAGATTCATAAAATCCGTGAACGGCATTGATATGAACCGCGTTAATCATTTCACTCTTGGAAAAGAGAAGAAGAATTGTGCGCTGCACTGTCGAAAAAAGCGGAAAAAGCTGAAAAAGCTGCGAGAGAATCACGATAACTACAACACCGGCTGTGATTAAAAACACATGACCAAGCTCGATAAATTCCAGTTCGAGCAAGGTTAAGCAGAATGTGCACCAGAAAACGAGAAGTATGCTTCCAAGAAGAACTGAGCAATGACTCACCATCGCAGAACGTCGAACGACCATGGGAACAATTTCGCCTGCCGTCGAGTGCTCTGCAGCTTTAACTGCGTTTTCTATTTTTTTCAAGCCATCATCATTAAGATACGATTTTAGCCAGTGTGGAATCATAATCACCATCCTCCCGAAGCGCCGCCGCCTGAAAATCCGCCGCCGCCTCCGCCAAATCCTCCGCCGCCTGAAAATCCGCCTCCGCCAATTCCCCCGCTACCCCAACCCGAAGATCCACCCGCCCCCAATCTTCCACCTCCAAATCGACGTGATCTGTTAGCGAAAGAACTTAGGGCAATAAACGCAATCAAGAAAAAAAATGTTAAAGGCCAACTAGGGATCTTCGATCGCGAATGCCCCCTTCTTCCGGAGAGATTTTGCAGACTTCCTTTAAAGAGAGCGTCAACGTCTATTTCTGGGTTTACTTGCCTAGCAATTAAAAAGACGCCAACAAAAAGACCATCATCAAAACGGCCTTCTTTAAAAAGCGGCATCATGTTCTGATCGATAATCCGTTTACTATAGGCATCCGTAAGAACCCCCTCAAGCCCTTGACCAACTTCGATACGCACCCTTCGCTCTTCTTTTGCCACGGTAAGCAATATGCCGTTATCTTTGGTCTTATCGCCAAGCTTCCATTCATCAACGACTTTAATCGAAGCTTGCTCTATCGTGAGATCGCCGAGGTTAGGAACTGTTAAGACGGCAATCTGACTTCCACCTTTATCCCTGATCTGATGTAAAATTAACGATAATTCATCGCGCTTGGCCGGCGCCATAATCGCAGCATAATCACTGACGGCGTCTTTGAGAGGCGGAACCTTAAAAACTTCAGCTAAGGCAGAAGAAAGTCCCATCAGGCCAAATCCGGATATAACTAGCGAGAGGGCAACAAGTTTTTTCACAAAGGATGTCCTTAATTGTTCAAGAATCGTTCAAGAAGCATCTAAAACTGTACTTTGGGTGGAGCTTCGGCAGATTTCTTTTCTTCATCACTAAGAGTCCACTGCGGCATTTTTTCATGGTGATATAAAAGACTATTCGTCCAACTGGTGGGTGGAACAGCGACGAGATCATTAAACGCTTTGATTGCTTCGATGTGGCGCTGTCTTGCAATGGTGATGCGGTTTTCGGTGCCCTCGAGCTGCGCTTGCAGCTCCCTGAAGTTAGCGTCAGCTTTAAGGTCAGGATATTTCTCTACGATGACCATGAGGCGTCCTAAGGCTTGCGAAAGGCTTCCCTGGGCTTTCATAAATTGCTCAATTTGCTGCGGACTCATCGAAGCTGGATTGATCTCAGCTTTTGTCGCATTTGCGCGAGCTTCGACGACAGCCTGGAGAGTTTCCTTTTCATGTGACGCATATCCTTTTACAACAGCGACCAGATTTGGGATCAGATCCGCCCGTCTCTTATATTGATTAGTGACTTCCGCGACGGTAGCTTCAACCTGATTCTTCGCCATCGGGATTGATTGCCAGCCGCAGCTAGAAAATAGAAATGCAACAAAAACGACCGCGAAAACACATCCAATTCGTACCATATTCTTATTACCTCCCAAGCCCATCGTGCCAGGGGTGGGACAAAAATTCAATAAGACTTTTGCGCTTCTGACCTCGAACTGGAGCGCTTGATCAAAACAAGTGTCTTATCGTCCTCTGAAAGACACTTCTTTAAAGCTTCCTGACCCTCTTTTTCTAGATTCGTCAGGATTTCAGCGATATCTCTTCTGCTTGACCTGGACCCTTTGGTAAAAACGCCATCGCTTCCCAGC
>CAILAO010000430.1 GCA_903832105.1 uncultured Pseudomonadota bacterium
TGCGTGATGGAGGAAGATGCACGTTTGTCGATCATAACGGGAATCGGTGCGAAGAACGAAGTAACCTTGAGTTTGATCATAAAAATATGTGGTGCCATGGGGGAAGACACTCGGTCGATAACATTAGACTCGCGTGTCGCTTATGCGGAATGCCACATAAGCGACATTATGCCGAATTCCTGATTATGCCGAATTATCACTTCTCCCCTTTTCACCGCGCTACCTTTAACTTTTTCCATTCGGCATAATCAGAGCCCTTCGAGGAATGCCAAAAGTTTATCAGGCGGACGATATCGTTGCCTCTTTATCGAGCGGGGAGAGGTGCGAGCAAGAGCCCGCTCCTTAGTTGCAAGATCGGCATCGAGATAAATTTGTGTTGTTTCCACCTGTTCGTGACCAAGCCAAAGGGCAATGACAGACCGATCGACTCCAGCATTAAGTAGCTGGACAGCGTTGGTGTGACGTAAAACATGAGGCGAGATTGTTTTCTTTGCCATCGAAGCACACGACTTTGCAGCGACTTTCGCATACTTCTTGAGGAGGTAGTCGACCGAGTCGCGACTCAAGGCATCTCCCCGAATGCTTGGAAATAACGGGCTACTCATACTGGGATTGTTTTCTCGAAGCCAATTCTTCAAGGCCGTGACGCAGGCCTTCGAAAGAGGCGTTGCTCGCTCCTTGCGGCCCTTTCCCCTGCATCGGACATGTGGTCCCCTGCCGAGTTCCACATCCTCCACACGCAGGCTTGTCAGTTCCGAAACTCGGAGTCCTGTTTGAAGCGCCAGGAGTAAAAGCGTGTAATCTCGACGTCCCAGCCACGTACTTTGATCTACGGCAGCTAAAAGCGCATCTGTCTCCGTCTGCGTCAAAAAGTTCACGATGTTTCGCTCGAAGCGTTTTTGCGGGATGGCAAGGACACGCTGAATCTGGGCACTATGCGCAGGTTCTCGAAGGGCTGCATAATGAAAAAGGGAATGAATCGCCGCGAGGCGCAGGTTTCGTGTTCGCACGCTATTACCTCGTCGAGATTCGAGATGATCGAGAAAAGAGCCGATGAAGGAGGCGTCGAGATCTTCGAGATCAAGCGCCGATGGATTCTTGCCGAGTTTGTCCTTGGCAAAACCCAACAAGAGGCGGAAAGTATCGCGATAAGCACTGATCGTATGTGGGCTCGCACGCCGCTGCGCATAGAGCCGCTCCGTAAAAAAAGATTCAAGCAGAGGGGCTAAGCAGGTCATGACTGCCCTCCTTGCGCACGGTCTAGCCGGCGCACCGCTTGCCCAAGAAGATCCTGGGTTGCGGTCAGATACCAGTAGGTACTTGAGGGATTGACGTGGCCGACGTAGGTCGACAGCGAAGCCAGTTTTGCTTGGACGTCCTTTCCCGTACGATACCATTCGACGAGAGTGCTAATGATAAAGGTATGACGCAGATCATGGAGCCTGGGACGACAGGTTTGCTTTGACGCGAGACCACTCTCCTTCAAAAGATGAAGGTAGCGGTGATGAAAATTTTGGTGGTGAATTCGTGTGCCAGCTGTCGACAAGAAAAATGCCGGAGAGCGTACGGCTGGTATTTGGTGATCGCGGAAGCGCACGTATAAAGCCAGAGCATTCATCGTGGAAGGATGGAGTGGAATCTGGCGTGATTTGCCAAATTTGGCGCCACGAATGAGGAGGAGTCCTTTCTTCCAGTCAATATCACTCCTATCAAGTCCCAATACTTCGCCGACACGCATTCCAGTTGCGGCGAGAAGACCTAAGATCGTCGCGTCTGTCTCACCATGCAGTCCTACATGTTTCCGTGCAGCTTCCATAAGCATGATGATATCGTCAGCCTGAAAGATATACGGCTTAATCCTAGACCGTTCTGGTGCTACCAGCAGATGCTCCGGAGGAATCTCGTGCCGCGGATCGCGTGCATGTACGAATTTGGCGAATCCGCGCACCATCGACAATCGTTTGTGCCACCAATTCGGGGATGCATGAGTATCGATTGTAGCCCACTTCAGGGCAAGCTCGGAAGTGATCCTTGCGCTGCACTTCATGACGAAGCGCGCGAAGTCTGGCAGCATGAAGCCTTCATGGCGCAGTTTGAATCCAAGTGCACGACGTAGATGGAGGTATTGATCGACTTGTTTGAGCAAGGAAATCATTTCTCACCTCCCAGCCACCGCCTCACGACACTGCGAAGAGCAGTGAGATCGACTTTGGCATAAATCGCTGTCGTGTCGTGGCTCTTGTGGCGCAAGACGTGAGCGACATCGTCGAGTGATCCGCCTCGGCGTAGTATCAGTGTCGCAGCCGTATGTCGGAGCCGATGCGAGTTGCCAGGAGGCAAACCGGTGCGTTTGAGACAGGCATCGACAATGCGCTGAATTCCACCGGTGCAGTAACCTCGCCTAGGCGCTCTCTCACGCAGAAAAATAGAGCGCTCCTTGATTCCTTGCGTTCTGTCTGACAGGTGGCATGCAAGAGCGGCACCGATGTCGGGGGGTAGAGGAAGACGATCATGTCTACGGTTTTTACCACGAATGACAAGTTCGCCACATCGCCAATCAATGTCGTCCAGCGACAGTCTTGCTACTTCACAAGCCCGCAGACCAAGCCTCGTCATAAGTAGCAGTACTGCAAAATCGCGCCTACCTCGCCAAAAGCGGCGATCACATGCCTGCAAGAGTTTCTTCACTTGGACATGTTCGAAGGATTTGGGAAGGCTGCTCATACGCCAGCCTGCGACAGCAGGTACGGCGATGGATAAATCATGTGGCGTATCGCCCCGTCGAAATAGAAAATGAAAAAATGCTCTGAGAGCTGTCACAGCATACTTAGTCGTGCCAATACTGTATTTACGTGATTCTTTTAATATGAAGGATATGACGTCATCCGCATTAAGGCAGGTAAGGTTAAATCGTGACACGTCATGGAATTTGGCAAGAAAGCGTCGGCCGATTTTAACATACCCCAGCGCAGTCTTTTGCCCAACCCCACGTTCAATCAAGATGTACTTCGCATAGTCTGCAAAAAGACGTTCAAATGCGTTCAGCCGAGTGACCTTGGGTTCGATCCATTGGATGGCTCCCATGGATTCCAACGGCATTAAAGCAGCATCGAGCGATTGGTCGCAAATGAACGCCGTATAGCCGGCGCGACGTCGAGCCGCAAAGAAACGGGCGAGATCTTGAGGATGCAAATGTTGAAACGAAATGCCGTGTCTGGACCCCCAGCAGCTAAGGTTAGCAATAGCACGCAGAATGTTTCGACTGGATTTTGGCGTGTATCCATGATCGAGCAGATTCTCCCATAAACGATTCACGTACGAAGCGAGCGGACCTGTGATTCTTACATTGTGACTAATCTCCATTGTTCCCTTCCTTTCCCGGCGTAAGGCCGGCAAGGAGGGTATCGACATGATCCTGGATTATGCCGAATCGAAAGATGGTAACTTCTGCAATTTAATCAGCATTTTCGAAGCTAGAATTCCGCCATTCGGCATAATCAGGAATTCGGCATAATGTCGCGAGCACAACAAAGTCCATGCCGTTAGGGCTCTTGGAGTCGGTTTCATGGAAAACAAAATACAGAAGAACTTGGACCGAAAGAAGGAAGATATTGCCTGTGGATAGATGGCAGCTACCCACAGGCAACAACTACTATCTTTTAATAATTTTAGTCAGATAGATCCCGACATTTAGAAGATTTCTGGATTTTAACTGCTTATTTATGAATCACCTTTTTTGTACAAAAAACCAGAAAGCCCACCGATTTTTATCATTTCCGGGAGTCCCCAGGACGAACGATCCTTGATGTTCTTAAAATCAAGACTAAACGCTCTCAAAGCAATGCCACTCCCACTAAACACCTGCTTAGCCCCGTAAAGTTTGTCCCCGAGAACCGGGCAACCATGCTTCATCAACTCGAACCTTATTTGGTGAGGCCGCCCCGTTAAAGGACGCATTTTCCACTTTAGCAGGTCTTGATCGATCCCTTCCAATCTCAAAAAGTTTTCCCAAACGGCGACCGTCGCCCCATTCTTGCCAAACTTGGCTTCATAAGCACGCTTTTTTCCTCGGGCGAGTCGGCTCTCCCAAAGCATTTCCTCGCCCTGCTTCCATCCTTCACCTGGAACTCCTTCTGTCCAAGCCTCGTAGGTCTTCAAAATCAGCCGCTTTTCGAACCACTCGCCTGCTACCCTTTGAGCGTCAGATGTCTTTGCCCAAAGCATAAGTCCTGTCACCTCTTGATCCAATCGATGAACAGGCCAGATTCGGTTGCCATGCAGCCTTTCCTCAAGGATTCTTCCGACACACGGTCTTTGATCTTCTTGTTCATACCGGCTCGGGACACTTAGCCAGCCCGCCGGCTTATCGACTGCCAAAAAAAACTCACCTTCAAAAACCACTTGTAATTCCAAGATGTTTTGCATTATATCTTCTTGACCAAAGTGATGACTTTTAGTGTACGCTACGCTATAGTCTCTCTGTTTTGCCACGACTCAGATCACAACTGATCAAAGGCGTATTAGGGTGTATTAAAGAATACTTTCGCTGAATTGGTGCTGCATGACAACAAATCCAAGCTCTAAAGAATCTCTATCAAAAGAACCGAAATTTTTCAGCTTCGAAAATTTTCGTTCTCTTGGAATTCTCATATTGATCATTCTTGCTCTGCGTTGGTCTGTTGCATCCCCTTATCATGTCCCAACGGCGAGTATGGAACCTACCATTAAAGTGGGTGATCGGCTACTCGCCTTCAAACTTGCTTACGATTTTAAGTTACCTTTTACTGACTGGGTCATTTTCAGTTGGGGAACCCCCAAACGGGGCGATATTATCGTCTTCAAGTATCCGCGCGACCCCGACATCGACTACGTCAAACGGATTGTCGCAGTCGCAGGTGATGAAATTTTACTTAAAGATGATATTTTATACATCAATGGCGCTCCGCAACCCATGGAGGCCTTCGAGTCCGATCGTTCGATTCTTGAAGATATTTATGATAATAAAGACCAAAAATCCCTTTTCAAAGAAACTCTTACCGGTGTGAACCATTGGGTCATCCAAGACCAATCAATCCGACACTACAAATCAAAAACTTGGCCTCCCGATGGAGTGCCCAAGAAAATCTCTGAAAATTCCGTATTTGTCATTGGAGATAACCGAGATAACTCTACTGACTCTAGGTTTTGGGGTGAAGTTCCTCTTTCTTATGTCCGCGGTAAGGCAACATTTGTTATTTGGAGCTTGTACCAACCCAAGCAAGATGCGGCAGCAAGTGAAAGTTTCTGGTCTACGTTTCGATACGTTTTCCGTTATAATCGGATAGGATACTGGCTTCGATAATGGAGGATCCCTAATTCCAAGATGAATTCATCAGATTTAAAAATTAAATACGTTAAAGAGTACTGGACGGGTGATTCCCGAGATGGTTCGCTCGTTAATGGCGATGGATACCATTATTACCGCATGACCTCCGACGGAAAAATTCTCGAAGCCTTCGAATGTTATGAAACCGATGATGGAACAGAAGTTGTCTCACCTCTTCCCGAAATGATAAATATCCACTGGAAGGACGACTTAGGTTTCGAAGACATGGAAGATCTTGATTCCGTTACAGAAAGCGAGTTTGAGCACATCAAAGAAGTCGCTGCTGGAAAAAAAACTTAACACCCAATCCCAGCAGCCTAGTGACGGATATGACGCTGCCACAGACGCTCAACTAACTTGGTACGGCTATGCGGATATGCATTCGTCCTCTGCCTCCATGTCATCATCTGTTTCCGTCAAAGCCTTCCGACTTTCTAAAATATGTTTGTACCAGCACTTCGTTTGTTCGATGAGCCATTGATTGGCAGCGTAGAGCGTCGGTGGAATTTGCTCTTCACAGAAATCCACAAACTCATTGAGCGAGCCATCAGGATTATTTCTAATCCACTCTTTAACGCTTCTCTTAAACGTATTTGGATCAAACATGATAGTGCCCGTTCCTTTCTTCTTAAACTTTCCGCTGGCTTCACGGTTTGTAATAAGTTAGAGTTCCCACGCTGACTTAACGACTTTTAGCGGGTAAACATCGTACCTTTTAAACCGGTCCAGCCACTAAGCCGCGTAGCACAAATGCACATGACTCAGTGGAAGTTATTCACTCTTAATGTTGATGTCGGCTGACAGAAAAAAATCTTTAGGAAAAATTTGCCTATTTGCCTTGTGTACGGGGGTGCAAAAAATATGTCGAACTTTCTAAGCCTCAGCGATTTCGTGGATCTTTCGAGAATTTTTCAAAAAGATAAATTTTCAGATCTAAATGCCTTCCACTATCTAGGCAAGTCACTTACAAATTGGCTCAACAAATTGCTTGATGAGTTTGGTGTTTCAGAAAATCCGATGATTTTAGGTGAGGTTTCGCCACACTCATTCATCAGTGGTCGTGTTTACGTTGCAGAAGGTGCCACTGTCGAACCAACAGCTTTCATTACCGGTCCGTGTTACATCGGCCCTGGGGCTGAGATACGTCACGGCGCTTATATCCGCGGCAACGTGTACATTGGCAAAGATGCCGTTGTCGGACACACCACAGAAGTCAAGGGAGCTGTGTTTTTTGATGCTGCCAAAGCCGCACACTTTGCTTACGTTGGCGATTCTATCTTGGGGCGTCATGTAAATCTCGGGGCAGGAACCAAGCTCGCAAATTTAAAATTGAAAAGCGATGAGGTATCTTTTCGAGATCCGAAGACAGATACTCTTACTCCATCAGGACTGAGAAAATTCGGCGCCATACTAGGGGACGACGCACAAACAGGATGCAATTCTGTTTTATCCCCAGGAACCTTGGTTCTTCCAAAAACGGGCGTGTTCCCTTGCGTTCATTTCCGTGGGACACTCCGAACCGGGTTTGCTAAGTAGCCGCTTTTCTGGGTGGCAATTTGGCACCCATTCGACCACAGCCCACACAAAATATCATAACGATTTATTGCAAAATTGGGGCGTTGTGATATAAAATCCCATAGAATTATCGACATTTTTTTAGCAACAGCCCGTTGGGCTCTCTAAGCACCGGAGGACTTATGAAATTCTTCACGTCCATCAGCTCGATTGTTTTAACATTGGGTCTCGCTCCCTATGCTTTTGCAACCGGAAATCTTGCAGTCGTTGACAGTGGAACCGATGTTCAGCATCAAGACCTCATCTCCAAAATTTGGCTAAATTTTGATGACTCTACGGTTAATCAAGTGGATGATGACAAAAATGGGTATATCGACGATATCAACGGTTGGAACTTCGCGGAAAATAACAACATTCTAGTGGACCGCAAGTATATCGGAACCTTCTCCCAAGACTGTTACAAGTTTTTCGATGTTCAGGGAAGATTGCTCCTAGGGATCGGAACCGAAGAAGACAAACAGTGGTACACTGCCAAGATCAACGACCAGGAATTCATTAAAGAACTTAACAAGTTCGGGAACTTCACCCATGGCACGCATGTTTCCGGAATCGGCATTAAGCAATCTGAAAACGTGAAGGTCATGGGAGTTAAACTCATCCCAACCGAGCAACCGGGACTCAGCGAACTACGCGCAAAATTAGAGGCTGAAGGGACCTATGATAACAATAACGATTTCCTACTCCTAATGATTCTTCAATATTCCGCCGACAACAACATAAAACTGATGAAAAAGATCGCACAGTATGTTCAAAAAGAAGGCATGCACGTGGCGAATTGCAGCTTCGGCTCCTCTGAAAAAATGGTGCGAAAGCTTGTCAGACAACAGCTAGAGTCCATGGGAGACACGGAAATTACCGATGAACGTGTGAATCGCATCGCTAAATCGTTCTTTACAGACATGCTCCTGCCGCGTGGCAAAGAAGCATTCGGCGACCCAGCACCAGGCGTTCTTTGGGTCTACGCCGCAGGGAATGATGGCTCCAACAATTCAGAATTTGCGACATTTCCAGCCAACATTAGACTCGAAAACACAATAACCGTTGCTGCTGCGATTAATTATCAGGCACTCGCTAGCTTTTCAAACTACAGCGCTGAACTCGTAGACGTCGCAGCTCCAGGTGTTGTTATTCGTAGTACCATTCCTGGCAATGAATACCTCTCAATGTCCGGAACATCACAAGCAGCGCCCTTTGTATCGAATATCGCGACCCAGGTTAAAGCGATCAATGAACGCCTTTCGGCTGCTCAAGTTAAAGACATTATCTTGAAGACCGTCGATAAAAAAGACTGGCTTACAGGCAAGGTTAAGTCCGGCGGCATCGTCAACCGTGATCGTGCCCTTGAAGCTGCTCGGATGTCTAGGGACGTTCCGCTTAAAGTAGCCATCACAGGTTCTTTCCAGGTGGTTGGTTCGATCGAACCGATGTTTAAACTACCTGCTGATACGATCGCTCAAGATGTGTTCGTGCTACCGCTACCATCGCCATTTGGATTTGAAAACTAGAAAGCCACTCGGGAAGTAAAATTTGGGGGACATTTGTCCCCCAACAAGCCTCATTTTATCTGAACAAATTTTTCCTCAACAACAGTTTCTGAGTGAAGTGATCGTCTGACGGGACAGCCTTGCCCGGCTTTGATGAGTTTATCAAAAGCCTCTTTGGTACAGTTTGTTTTAACCTTAAACGTCGCGATGATCTTCCCTATTCTTCTGGGGTTCGTTGACATCTCTTTTTCAAGTTCAAATGAAAGTTCGTCGATCGTAATGTCGTGGTGCTCAGCATACAATCCCACGATTGTCGCAACACATGAACCATACGCCGTTACAGCAAGGTCTGTGGGTGAAAATTTGTCGCCGCCACCTCCGTTGTCTTTGGGGGCTGTAGTCATTATGAGAGCCCCTGACTCATGGCGCATTTCGTAAGTTAAAGGATCAATCATTCTACCTGTTATTTTGACGCCCATCGCGACACCTCCACGGAAAATTGGGGGGAAAATTGAAGACACCTTACTTAATTCGCACAAAGTCCCATTATTGTACAGTTCCCATGTTGCGAAATAAGTAAGGTGTCCCCAATTTTTTTCTCAACATTTTCAATATTTTTTAGTACAATAAAACCAACAATAGCAGGTTTATTCTCAGATCTCCTTCGTGCTACGAAAGAGAGAGTGTGTTTTAACATGGGAGAGTTTCGCTCCGTTTCGTTTTATTATTCGTTGTTAAACATCCTGTTTTTCACGCTCATCCCTCTCTCTTCTTTCGCTGAGCTAGCCATCGGACGACCCTCCAGTGACAAAGACTTCGGCGATGTTGATATTTATTACTCGCACACATCATCAAACCCCAGTGCTTTGCCTCAGAAAAATTTGGGCAATGATATTTTCTATCAGGTTTTTGTCGACCGCTTTTCAAACGGAAATCAAAAAAACGATTGCCTGCATGAAGGTCGATTTTGTTCTCCAGACCGTTCAAAGTGGTATCACTTTTGGGGCGGCGATCTCCGTGGTATCATCAACCATCTTGACTATTTAAAGGGTCTCGGCATAACCAAACTCTGGCTTTCGCCCATCTTCGAAAATCAAATGCTCACCGTGACGCGGGAGCGTTATGGTCGTCTCGCTGAAATTACCGCTTACCATGGCTACTGGATTCGCGATTGGTTTCGTTTAAGCCCTGACCTCACAGATCAAGGTTCGCTGGATTTCAATATAGTAAACGAACTCGTCGATAAAAGCGCTCCAGAACTCGGCATTATCCTTGATACGGTAACCAATCACACGAGTCCCACCAATCCAACAGCTTGGAGCTTGGATTATGCTAACGGGATCGAACCGCTTCCAATGCGAAATGGTGTTCCGCGTTCTCACGCGGGCGTTCTGTTCAAGAATGGTACTTATGTCACTAGTTATAGCGAAGATGTTTATCGCTCAGAACACGAGTCGGGTTATGAGGCCTTTTTCCATCACTTCCCGCCCATCACCGATTGGAACGATCCTTTCCAACTCGAAAATTATACGCTCGATTCGCTCGCTGATCTTAGTCAAGATAATCCCGTTAACCGAGACTATTTAGATGAAGCCCACGCCTTCTGGCTCAAGAAATTCCCAAAGATCGCAGGCTATAGAATGGACACCATCAAACACGTCCCCCTTTGGTACTGGAAAGAATTCGCCTCCAAACTCTACGGAGCTTTTCCACAAACAATGATTGTCGGCGAACACTTCGGAGCTGGTCCTTATGACTCATCGTCGTTTCCGTTTTATCAAGAAACACCGATGTCTCTTTTTGACTTCAATTTTAGATCCAGCATCGAAAGCATTTTTCTCCGCGGCTGGTCATTCCAGGAGTTGACGAAGTATTGGGAACAGGACCCTCGACTCATCAATGCGCGGGAGATGGTGACGTTTCTTGATAATCACGACCTTCCGAGACTTCGAGGATTAGGCATGAAACCTGAGGCCATGAGGCAAGCCACAACACTTCTCTTCGTTTCTCGCGGTGTACCGTGTCTTTTTTATGGTTTGGAGCAGGACCTATACACACCCAACGATCTTGGCGATCCCTACAATCGCCCCATGATGTCATCGTTTAATACGTCAGCCCCTTTTTATCAGCTTATCCAGAAGCTAGCCGGTCTGAGGAAAAAAAATCCCGCTCTACGTTACGGTGTCACTCATATTGTTCATCTCACCGATAATATAATAGGTTTCGAAAGAATTTTTGAACACCATAAAATTTTTGTTGCGTTATCGAAAAACCCGAGACAAGGTTCTGACAGCTTCCCGATGATTAATCTTACAATGCCCAATCAGCAGTATCGAGACGTCATCACTGGAGAAACTTACACAGTATCTCAAGGGCGGATCAACTTGTCTTTAAAAAATGGCGATATCGTCTTACTTTCGACTGACTGATGCAAAAGCAATCTGAAACCCCTCTCAAATCCACTCCCGCAAAAACAAAAACAGCCGGGTTTGGTCTCGATGTTGCCTTCGTCGTCATTGCTCTAACCATCGGCTCTCTCGCATTCTACTTCCTTGCCTACGATCTCGATCTATTGAAGAACATCTATGAGTCAGCAGAAGTCCAGACTCCTTCGATTGCTCATCTTGACAACGCTAACCGCATCGTCAAAAGAAAGCCTGCGCACCTCCCGGCTTGGTATCCTGCATCTGATAAGGAAAGACTTAATACCAAAGATCAAGTTTTTACCGATTTCAATTCTTCCGCTCGCCTTGCTTTTGACGACAATACCGTTGTCGAGCTTGATCAGAATACGCTCATCGTAGTGGAACGTGACGAAACCAAAACATCCCTAAATCTTATTCATGGGGATGTTGTCGCTAGAACATCGCCTGGAAACACGACATTCGAACTTAAAGCCGGAAATACCAGGACAGTCATCTCACGAGAAAAGAGCGAAATCCGTCTCACACGAAAGAAGACCGGCCAGGTCTCAGTCGCGGTAACTTCAGGGAAAGCGCAAATTATTTCTGCTGACAAAAGCCTTAATCTTGAAAAAAGTCAACAAACTGAAGTCAGCCAAGACGGGAAAGTGGGCGCTGCACAAGATATCCCTGTTATCCTGGAGCTTCCCGAACACTTAACGCGTTTATTTTTTACGGGATCATCGACTGTCATCAACTTTCGCTGGAAAGTTTCTCAAAATGTTTCAAAGAGACTTGAAATAGCTTTTGATGCAGAGTTTTCGAACATCTTGCTAACAAAAGATATTAAAGACGCCTCGACGTCACAGATCGAAATTCCCGGTATTAACGAAGGAACTTATTACTGGCGCATTATAACCACAAGGCCAGAAGACCCGACGTCTCAAACGTCACAAATAAGCGCGACCAGTCGATTTGATCTTTTTCAAGAGAGGCCACCCACAATCATTTGGCCTCCGGAAGGATATACCATAGGGCTGGTGGCGACTGAAGGCAAAGCCAACCCTTCACTCGCCTTTGATTGGCAGGCCCAATATCCAAAAGAACACTATAAACTTCAGATCGCCACAGATTCGGGTTTTAAGAGCGTTCTCAGCACCTTTGACACAAAATCACCGCCGTTTGTCGAGCCATCGCTTCTCACTCCAAAAAAAGTGAAGGCGGGAACGTTCTTTTGGCGGGTTGGCTTTCTTTTAAATAATGTCATGGTCTGGAGTCACCCTGCCTCTTTTAAGATACTTCTCCCCCCGGAACAAACTCCTCCTCCGAGTGCGCAACCTAAGGAGCTAACTCCCACCCCCACAGAAGATGCTATTAAGGAACCTTCACCTGCAGAGTCATCTATTACTCCTCCTCCCGCAAATGAAGAACCTAAAAAAGAGGCACCGCCAGTGCTGCCCCCCCCTAAACTTAAAAAGCAATATCGGCTAGTTCCCAAAAGTCAAGGTGCTCATAAACCATTGAACAAATCAAAGAACCAAAAAATATTCCTCTATCTTATGCCCTTTTTAGAGCACCTGGATAAGTTATTTGAAGACCATGCGTATGGAGAAAACCCTCCCGCCAGTGTCTCCGTCATAAACTGGGACCCTATCCCAAGTGCTACCGGATATCATGTCGTCGTCAGTACCAATGAAGATTTTTCAAAGCCTTTGGTCGATCGTGCTGTCCAAGATCCTTTTTTTGAGTTCTCGCCACCAGGACCTGGGCTTTTCTATTTAAAAGTTGCAACGATCAACGAAAAAGGGGTTGAAGGTCCATTTTCTTCGGCCAGTTCTATCATCATGCCGATGACAAATAGCGACCTGGGGACCCCAACCAAGGCGCAAAAATTCGAAACTCAAGACTCAACTTTTGCTGTAACATTTTCATTCAAAAAAGCAACCAACGCGTCCTCCTATCTTATCGAAATAGCTGAGGATTCTGATTTTAAAGTGGCAATTCATTCTCTTTCTACATCAGCCACTCAGGCAAGTTTGAAACTGCCTTCAGGCAAGCAATATTTTTGGCGTGTTAAACCGCAACTAGCAAATGTTTCTGAGGACTCTTCAAGTGCTCCACAGTCGTTTATGATCAGTCTTATGAAGCAAACACCTCCACCACCACCCCCTCCAAAAATTGCACCCCAGCTTTTGGAGCCTACTTCTAAAGCCGTGATTACGGCGCGGCGATCTTCAGGGGCTCAGATCAGCTTTTCTTGGGCATCAAGGATGTCAGGGATGTCAGGGATGTCAGGGGCATCAGAGGCGTCACGGCTAGAAATGGCTCAATATGAATTTCAACTCGCTTACAAAGGTAGCTTCAATGAGTTGTTAGTTAAGAAGTTGACTGCGCAAACCTCTTTTAAAGCAACCTTGGAACCTGGCGATTATCACTGGAGAGTCCGTGCTTTTGATCAAAAGCAGAAGGCTGGCCCTTGGGCAAAACCTCATTCATTCAGTGTTAAGTTGAAGATCCCAGCATCTAAACCCTCTGCAAAACAAAAAACAAAACCACCTCAGCCAAAACCTTCTCTCACCAAAACCAAAGCTAAGACAATCCATCAACCAGTGGCCCACTACGGGCTTTTTGAAGCCGCCTTTGCCCCAAGTATCTTCCGCTATAATTTTTCCGGAACAGCGCCCAATAGTAAACTTAGTGGTACTCTTCTTAGCTCCGGTTTTCTTCACGCAAGATATTGGCTTACTGACTCTTCTAATCTTACTGCCTTCTTCGCAAAAAAAAGTATGACCATGGAGGACCCAAATGAAACTGATCAAGAAGGCTTGTCATATGCACCCCAACACTTCTGGATTGCTCTAAAGCGTCTTTTTTTTGAATCTGATACACCTGGTCTCTTGGAAATGTCAGCTCACATTGGCTATTTGAACAAAAAACTTGTCCGCTTTTCAAGAACTTCCGGTCAAAAAACGAGTCTTTCACAGTATTCAGTTCATGGAATACTCTACGGACTCTCTGACACCACAGCTCTCAGCGAAAAATCCCAGGTTTCACTTGATGCCGACGCCGTGTATTCACCCGCATCATGGTCGCCTAAAATCCGCACCGTGAATCAATTATTCCTTCACATTCGGATTGAGCATCAGTTAGAATGGTATCATCTGTTGGGGTCGTTAGGATCTTATATTGATTGTGAGGAATATCGCATCGTTGATGGAAAAGAACATGGTGTTATTATAGCGTGGTATATCTCGCCCTATCTCGGGGTAGGTTTTCTATTTTAAGGATTTTTTAATGGACATAAGCAACATTAAAGCCGCATATGAGGGGCGTTTTGATGAAATCAGCGCCGCCGTTTTTCTCGCAATTCCTCCGCTTGGAAACATCATTTCAGTCAATAGTGAGTCAGAAGAACTAACGGGCTATGAAAAAAACGAACTCGAAAAGATGGCCTTTCCCGATCTTTTCTGTGATGACGACAAAAAACGGATTGAATCGATTTTTCGTATGCAATTGGGCAGCGCTTTTAAAAAGCTATTTGAATACAACGTCATCATTCAAAAACGCAGCAAAAGAAAAATCATCGTCGATATGGGTTTTCGGCGCCTAATGATCAGCGACACACCGGTTTTTATATTTACTTTGCAA
>CAILAO010000431.1 GCA_903832105.1 uncultured Pseudomonadota bacterium
CATGGGCAAGTATTGCTTGATAAAAAAGATTGGCGTAAAGTAGCAGAGCATGCGAGAACGTTTGAGGTGTTATTTAATAGAATTTTTCTTAAACTGCTTGATTACTCTGGAACTTACGTTGATTATTCAGCTATTGGGTGTCCGGAAGTGCAACTCACATAGAGGCAGTCTAGTACTCTTAAAATCGGCGCATGAGATTTAAAAATATCATTATTAATCCAATTATGTTGGGGGGTCTTTTTTGTGTATATTGGTCCTAGAAACGTTTACAGCTAAATTGTTATTCAATAATTTCGGTTATATCAATAGTTGCATAAATATCTAACCTTTTGTTAAGGCTTCTTTTCTTCTGGTTTCTCTATGTTCTCTTCGTAAACTTCTTCTGTGACTTCTTTGAATTCAGGCTCGACTTTTACGTTGAATTCAAAGTCTTTTGGCGGATGATAATTCTGGGTTACTCTACCTTTAATTTTATGTTCTTTTGTTTCAGGAGGGAATTTCACATAAATCTCGTCAAAATTACAGACTAAGTCATTTCCTAAATCATCAGTCCAGGCTGTAGCTTCGGAAGTGTACTCGTGTACTCTGTATAAACCGCCAGAAGTGCGCTTAAATGTTGGATATATTCCCATCTCAAATTCGCTTTTATTAAACAATTCACAATTTTCAGGAAATTCAACGGATATTCTGACGTTTTGAGCGGGTGCTTGCCCCTCATTTGCTAAAAGGATTTTTATCGGAACAAGTTCTGGGCTTGGCTTCTTTTCGTGCAAAAAAGGTGTCATATTTTTCATGGTAAGCGCGTAGGTTTTAAAGAATGGATTTGTAGGATATGGTACATTAACTTTTTTTACTGTAGTGAATACTGGTTTGGCGTTCACAATATTCGTTGGGTTGTTCTCTGCATCTATTAAATACAATTCAAGATTTGGTTTTTTGGCAATTTCTTCGCCATTTGCTTCAAATAGAGTGCCTAACTCTAATGGTGTAGCTTCTCTTACTGTTGTTCCAACTCTGATGAAATATACTCTACCGTTGTCAGTTTTTACAGCGTGAGGAATAGTTTTGTACCTTGATATTTTTACATCATATATGTCACTATTTAGAACGTTTATCGTCAAGAAAACAGGTGTAAGCGGTGGATCACACTTGTCCCTTGCAATATTCATGACGTGAGTTTCGTGCTCTTTTTTCTTTTTCATCCCTTCAATGGTTCCATCATCACAAACTCCAATTAATATTCTACCGCCTAGTGAATTAGCTAAGGCGACCATTTCTTTTGCAAGATGGACTGAATTAGATAGTATATCGCTTTTTTTAAACTCTATAGTCGGGCCTTCTCCGCTGGCAATGATTTCAGGTAATGAGTTTGTCTCTTTTTTAGAACTCATTTTTATCGTTAGCTTATCTTTTCTAGAAAGAGAAAAGTTTTTCCTCTAAAATTAATGGTAAAGTCCATGCAAAAATAAAAATAATTATATGCCAACCGTGCGTAATTTGTTCAAAGTTTTAGTTGTCCATATGCATTAGGTAGATGGTGGTCTTTTTTGTGCGTATTGGTATCGTCGTGGTTTGCCGATGCGTGTTAGGATGTTGTCTTTGACGAGGTCGACTAATGCGTGGGCTACGGCGGTGCGGTCGTAGTGGAAGCCTTTGCGTGCGAGTTCCGTGTGGACGTCGTCTAAGCCGCGTGGCTCTGAGAACCAGTTTTCTTCCCAGAGTTTTTGGATTACTCCTCGGCATGTTTCGGCGCGTGGGAGAGATGTTTGGCGTTCTGCTGGTTGGGTTAGGTTGATGTTTTTTGAGTGTTCGGTGACGGTGGAGAGTATTTGGTTTACGGCGGTTTGGATTTGGTCGGGTTGGGCTTCGATTTCGAATTCTATGTTGCCGATTTTCATTTTTACTTTGATGGGTGGGTTTTGCGGGTTTTGTGTCAACTCTTCACCTATTGTATATTGAATTGTGCAAG
>CAILAO010000432.1 GCA_903832105.1 uncultured Pseudomonadota bacterium
CTGCGTGATAGCTATTCGAAAATGACGCTCTGCTGTCAAAGCTGCTTTTATGAGGAAGGATAACAGGAAGGCTGACCGTTAAATGTTCCATGTAATTTGTAAAACAAATTCCCTTGTAGCGTATTCTCCTTGTGATATTGATCGTATTTCAGGACAACCCACGATCCCTTTGCTTTCACTTGCGAAATCGGATATACGCTATACCGTCACGAAAGGGACAGTCAATCTATTTTTATTAGGATAGGACTTACGCATTACCCCCCTCAATCCCCCCGTGAACGGGGGGAAGCATGAAGGAAGGGGTGTCCCTGATGTCCCCCGCTTGCGGGGGGAGAAAGGGGGTGGTGCGTAAGTCCTGTATCAATCGTTTTGGTCATCATCCTTTCACCTCCATAAGCATGCGCCATTCTTTCATATCAGAATATTCTTATCGGTGAGAATATTTTTGTCAAGAGGATTGCATGATGTCTCTTGTATCTTTTGCAAGATACTTTCATTGGGATATGATACCCAGTGGCCGAACGATCCACTCCAGCCGCCGGGATGGGCCGCGGCAACCGGCCTTGACATTCATTAACCAGGTTTCCCCTCGCCCCGTCCCGGTCGGCTGCAAGCGGTCGTTAGGCGAAACCCTTCTCTTTATAGTCACGCTTTTGTTTTGGGGCAATATCAAAAACACTCTGCGAGCCAAAAAAGCACACATCGAATTCGAGAAAGAAATTCATCTGCCCCAAAATGACAGGCACATGACGATGGTGTGTCCACGCAAAGACCAACTTGACCGGAGCAAATGGCTCAACGGTCGCAGACACAATCAAATTTCGAGCCTCATAACCGCCAAGATTCCCCGTTAATCGAAGTGGCGCTGGTTGTTGCTCCCAGACCGCGCCAAGTTCGATCCCAAGATCGTAGGGTAACACATTGACCGTTGCGCCGGTATCCAATAAACCGGAGATGGACACAGATCGTCCTTGATAGGTCAAGATCATCGGCACATACGGCAATTTGATACTTCCAGGTCGGGGATCAGCAAACGGAAATCGCCGGGTGTTCGCCAGCATACGCGGGGGTCTCCTTCTGTAATTCGCGCCATAAGATGTCAGCCGCGTCAAATGCCTCATAGGGTGACCAGACAGGATAGGCTGCGCCTGGTTGCAACATGAGTGCCGCTTCTTCTTGCGCTAAGTCGGCCATCATCCATTCCATTAACTGGAATTTCTCAAGGCGTGGTAATGGCTTGATCGCGGATTGTAATTCAACAAATGACATACGTCTATTTCCTCTCTCATCTTTGTTCGTGTTAGGAATGTCAATTCAATCTGATCTTCCCAACGTCTATCCTAAGATTCAATCCCTCTACTCAAGATAATCATGCATCATTTCTTCGTCAAGACAAAAATAGGGAAGAAAACGAATCTTTTCTTCCCTGCTTATCTTTTTCAGTTGTTTTGGGAATTTCGCTTCGCTCATTCCCGAAACAACAAAAGTTTGCATGGATTCTTTTCCTTGTACAAAAATTTCTAAAAAGAGTCCCCCATATTGCACAGGGACTTCTGAAGCTAATATGAGGAACTCCGACTTTTTGATCACCGTGTTGTTGAATTATACTTTTGATTAAATTCCTCATCTGACATTGTGAGGAATTTGACAAAGGCTATGAGTGCTAACACGGTAGGAATAAATGTCCAACAAAATAAAAGATACATTATTCCTTTTCCACTATCGCCAAGATAAAACTTATGAACGCCCAAACCTCCTAAAAGAAAAGCAAGTATCGCTGCTGTTGACCTTTTTCTGATAGTGAATACCCTCATTTTTCCATTGTTTGTTAAATCACCTCAAAAGCTTTACGACGAAATCACTATCAAAAACATCTCATGTTTAAATATGTTCTTGTATTTCACCTCGTTCTTCTATGTAGTGCTTTATAAAATGTTCTGTTTGCTCTATGCACCATTTATAGAGCCGAACGCCCCGCTTCAGCCGCCGGGATGGGGCGCGGCCACAAGACTTCACGGTTGCCACCAAGCGTCCCCCGCGCCCCTTCGCGTCCGGTGCAAGCCAGTGTTAGGCAAAATCCACTTCAGTACGTAATTACATTTTCTTTATTTTAAAAACTGTCTGAACTATTGAAAGTTAAAAACCAAGTGTATTATAGGTCTCCTAAATCAGTTGTATCAGGTATAAGCATAAAATTGTAGCTTCGGAAAATCAAATATTGTTGTTTGAAGAAAATGTAAAAATGCCTGTTTCACTTGAGTAAATGTGTGA
>CAILAO010000433.1 GCA_903832105.1 uncultured Pseudomonadota bacterium
CTTAAAGAATTGAACACACTTATTCCTCCCGAGACCGCGATTATCGAATACATGATCACGAGTGATGAGATCATTATTTGGGTGATTCAACAAGGGATTATCAGAGGTAAAGTCGTCACGGCCGACTCTGCGAAAATCACAAAAACAGTCGAAGATTTCAGGCTCCTTCTTCAAAACTATTCATCGACGGAGTTTCTTGGAAAAGAGCTGTCAGCTCTGTTTATCGATCCGATAGCAGGCGAACTGTCAAAAGCAAAAAGGCTCGCGATCGTTCCTCACAGCCAACTTCACTTTCTCTCCTTTGCCGCGCTTCCATACAAGGGTCGGTATATCCTTGATGACTTCGCGCTGTATTACTTAGAAAGCGCGACCATTGCGCGCTATACGCACAGCATGGTTGCTGCGGGAACAGGAAGTAAGGAGAAGAAAAAGAAGAAGGATATGAGCGTCCTTGCCATCGGGAATCCAGCTGTTGGCGCTGAACTTAATCTTCCTTTTGCTGAACGTGAGATTAAATCCATTGGTCGATATTTTAATAATGTTAAAATGGCAGTTCTGGAAGACGCAAAGGAATCGCTCTTTATTAATGAGGCGAAAAACTACGACTTAATCCATCTGGCATCTCACGGCGAATTTAATGAAGCGTCACCGAGTGATTCTCGGCTTAAACTAGTCGGGGATGAAAAGTATGACGGCAATTTGACAGCGACGGATGTTATTGGACTCTCCTTAAGGGCTGATCTTGTGACGCTTTCCGCGTGTGAAACAGGTCTTGGCAAACTCTCAAGTGGAGATGAGATCGTCGGGCTCAACCGGGCCTTCTTTTATGCGGGTACAAAGTCTTTAATATCAAGCCTTTGGCGTATCAGTGATGTCGCAAGCGCTGTGACGATCAAGCGATTTTACCGCTATATGGCCGCGGGAGATGAAAAAGCTGAGGCCTTGAGAAAAGGTCAGCTTCTCATAAGAAAATACTACCCTCACCCGGCTTACTGGTCGTCGTTTAGATTGCTTGGGAATTATGATTAGACAACCTATTATCGCGTATTAACCCGAAACTCCGCCCAATCCGATTCGCTGCGGTTTAGCTTAAAAAAGGCTAGGCCTGCGATCTTCTTGCCGGGTTCAAGTATCTGATGAGTAAAAAGATAGTCTTTATAATTTACGTTTGTTGTCTTCTGTGAGGGGTTAAACCATTTTTGCGGACCCTCACTTGGGGGGGGGGATGTCCACGGAACGCATGCATGGGATGACGAGGAAGACTGCGGTCGTTACGACAACGATGGCAGCGGTATTATAGACATTCGCTGCGGGCCCCTTCCAATTAAATTCTCGCAATGTGTCTTGCAGGTCTTCTGGCGGAATAGGTTTTAAAAAGCCATAGCCAGTTTCGAGGGAAAGATTCATTTTTTTTGTATCAAGCGGCTCCTTGCCTTTATTGGTAGCGACGAGAAATACAGGGACGAAGTCATGCTTAATAAGACTTTTCAGAAGTTCGCTATCAGTGTTGGAGGGCGAATACTTTACATTAATCTTGTGAAGGGCACCGATCAGGTCTCTTCGGAGAACTCCGCGAAAAAATCGCTCAAAGGGGTAAACGCGAGGCCGGTAGACCAGAGATTCGACTTGTAACGAACTTACCGTAGTCGTGACGAGTCCACCTTCTGCGGTGGTCTCCCGATAACCCTCAGAACCTAATTCCGCCCGAGATTTGTTCTTTGTGAAAATACATGAACTCACCAACGTCATGGTGATTGCTAAAGTAAGCCATCGTATTAGCCCGCCGTGAAAAGAACGCATAAGGATTGCCCCTATTTTTTACTCTTTGATGAGATCTGTATAGACTTTTAAGTTGATCGGCCTTCCTTTGTCGTCATACATTTGCATGTTTTCAACTTTAGCTGCTTTAAGAACCGGCATTTTTACACTTTTTGGAATCTCTGCCCAACGCATATCGCTCCACTTGGGTTGCAGATCATCGACCTGAACGTGCGAATTAGCCATGACATCATTTTGACCGAACAGGTATATATCAAACTCCATGACATTAACATAGACCTTGGAATAGTTATAAACTTCAATGGCCACATAACCAACCTTTCCCCTCAATTCCGGCGGAGTGACTTTGATATTGATATGCTCTCCGCGCTCAGGATGAAGCTTATAGGCCTCTTTATGATGCGTTTTGCGCGGTTTTAGATCGATGGATGATTGCGCGGCGGGTGGTTGCGGCTGCGGTGCCTTGTTCTGGGCTAGGACGGAAATAGAAAACGATATGGCAATACCTAGGATTACCAAAACGAGAAATTTCAATAAATTAAAATGAGCGGATCGTAGCATGTCATTCTCCTCCCTGAGTATTATGTAGAGTGCAACCCCACTTACTCTGAAATTATGCCATAAGCGCGTCCCATATTGTAGACCGTAATATAGTCCAAAGGCGAAAATCGGTGCTTTAAGGCTTGAGCTTCAGGGGTTGGCTCCATTCCTTCGACATAGGGATTTTCGCCCCACGACCATGAGTTAATGACCCTTTTGTTCACAGGAAGAGGAGTTGTTAGACTGGACGGAACAAATCGATCATCAGGTGCGTTTCGAATCATTTTTGGGAATGGAAAGGTCTCCAAGGCATTCATGGCGCTCTTTTTTACCTTTTCAACTTCGGTAGCGCCAAGCTCCGGACCCACCTGGAATATAAGTGCAAAGTCGTCAAACGCATTACTCTCAAGGTATTGGCCATTCGTGACAAAATCTTTAAAAAGTTTGCGATAGGTCGTATCATCAGGAGCCGCGGAAAGAAGGGCTTGGAAATTGGATGAAACTTGAAATTCATTGTCGCTTTTCTTGAGGGCGCCTCGTCCGACTTCGAAGGACCCTTTTCCAGACCATTCGCTTACAAAACGTTTTTCGCTTTCGACGATGGCGGGATCAGGATCAACAAGGTTTGCTGTCTTAAATAAAGCCAGAATCTTTGCGATGTGCATCCCGTTCACGATTCCCAGGATCCCGCCTAAAGCACCGAGGGGGTTGTCTGTGGGAGCCGTGTCGCCATGTTCAGTTTGCGCGCCATCAACCTTTAAGCGCCACTCGTTGACTTCTAGATAGCGAACAACGCGCTTTGCATAATCAGAGGCCCATTTTTTAACTTCAGGTGTGCCATGATGCACCGCAACGGAGAGTCCCCAGGCGAGACCGGAATATTGGTCACCACTCACGTCTGATCGGTGGATGTAATCGGCAACTGCAGAGTCTTTATAAATGAGCCCTTCTTGCTTGAGCCAGTCTGGAGGTGTGCGACCATCCTTTTTAATGGCGCAGCGAGCGATAAGACCAGGAACGCCTGTCACCTTCTCCAAAATTTCCATACCCTGCATGAGAAACTTTACGCGTTCCATGCTTTCGGGTGATTTTGACCAGCTATACTCAAGAACATATGCGCCCAGTAGCATTCCCTGGACGACGCCTCCGTCGGGGATATGCCAGAGTTCTGGTCCACCCTGCTCCTGCCATCGATCCACATGCTGACCGTCCTTTCTGAAATATTTGTCTTTAAAGTCAACCCAAAGCTCACGATTGAAAGCACAATACTTCTGGTGAATGTTTAGATTCCCGCCTGTGGGAGGCGTAGCGCAGTTCCATGCAGCAGAACTCCCGAGGTCGACGGGGTCGACGGGGTTGGGCTCTTCACCATTTGGCGCGTTCGTTGCAGTTGGAGTGGCCGCCGGGCTTTGCTTGCCCGAATTCCCTCTCTTGGAGCCTTCTTGATTGCAACCAAGAAAACTTGAGACAAAAAATAAAAATAAAATGAAAAGGCGATACATTTTATCTTCCCTCATGACTAGCACTTCCACTCCCTCTCGTCCTCCTTATCGGCACAAAAGGAAGGTAACTTAAGCTATCCCTAATACCGAAAGAATATTCGATAGTTAGAGGGAATAAAAAACCAATAAAATCGGGAGAAATATCAGCTAGTTCCCTGACAGTTTTAAA
>CAILAO010000434.1 GCA_903832105.1 uncultured Pseudomonadota bacterium
TACTTTTGATGGGCTCGGACGTGCGACCAACGCACTCCGCAGTGTCCAGCCGCTTTCACTGATATCCACCAATGCCTATGTTTACAACGCGAGATCAGAAGTAATAGGCGCGGGCATTGAGACAAATGATTATGCCTACTTTTATGATAATATCGGAAACAATCTCCTTACATCAGTGAATGCTTTGACAAATGCATACACGGTCAACAATCTTAATCAGTACAAGGCGGTCACCAATCTTTTGGATGTCACGTGGTATAGTCTGGATCATGACGCGGATGGCAATACAACGCGCATAGACGGCCACGAGCTTGCGTATGATGATGAAAACAGACTTTCCATCTACATGTTCGGCTGGGCGCCCGGCATGACAGGGACGATCCAAAATGCTTACATCCATGACCATCTCGGACGCAGGGTCAAGAAAATGGCGCAGGATCTTCGAGTGGATGACCCAGGGGGTATGATGCCGGCTACTTACTGGTGGCACACCAACGAAGTGAACACGTTTGTTTATGACGGCTGGAACCTTGTTCATGAGCGTATCGCGCTTACAAACGGCACGACACAGGAAGTGTCTTACTTCTGGGGCAAAGACCTATCTGGATCGATGCAGGGCGCAGGTGGCGTGAGTGGACTTCTGGCTGCCAGCATCGACGGCGACTTCTACTTTCCCTGCTATGACAACAACGGAAACATCACGGCCTATATCGATGAAAGCGGCTCAGTCATCGCTTATCGTCAGTTCGATGCCTTTGGCAACACCATCGCCAAAGGTGGCGCGTTAGTTGACACGCTGCATTTCTGGTATTCGACCAAGTACCTTGACCACGACACGGGGCTCTACTATTATGGGTACCGCTATTACTCGCCCATGCTTCGAAGGTGGATTAATCGGGATCCCGTTGAGGAGAGTGGTGGAATGAATCTTTATGCCCTATGTGCCAATTCATCAATCAACAGTTTTGATGTTTTAGGACTTTGGGCATATAATTTTTTAGGGTCTAAATGGAGTGCCTCTGAAATTGGATCAATCGTTAAAGGATTTGAGACTTTGAAGTATAGAATGCCAAAATACCTTTCAAGCTGGAGAGATTGGGCAAGTGCTGCATCGAAGTTGCCGGACAAATGTACCTACAAGAAGGCTGTTCAACAGGAGTTGACCGTACTATATCAGATTCTTACAATGATGCAGGCGGGGCTGACCTCGAATAGAGAACTTAAAATCATAAAAACAGATTATGGCGATGATGCAGAAGCGAGTGTTGGAATGCCGTTTGGCAAGCTGTTTGGTAATACCTTCAATGGTAAGATCAAGTTTAATTCAGGCGGTGCTAGTCCTGTAGGCATGTGGAGTGACCAAGCTATGATTGAAAATATATTCCATGAGTTATCACATGTTGCAAATGTGCTCAAAGAAAGCGGAAGTGATGGAATGTGGAGTGACTATGCCCATAACGTTGAGTGGATTGCAAAAGATTCATCTGTGTTGGTTTTATCACCAATGGTTAATTGGAATAAGATAATGTTTAAAGATGAATGTTGTCCACCTACGAAAGAGTGGATGCCTGTAAAAAAATGAGAAACGAGTTCATTATGAAAGCAATAATCATTCGTCCCTTAGTTTGGATAATACTGTTAGGATTTTTAATTTATATAATAATTGCTATGAGGACAAATACTATCAGTTGGTCATCAAGAAGCCAATATGAATTAAGAGCCTCGGCTCAGGCATCCTTAATTTATAATTCAATTCTGTCTTTTCGTGCGGAATACGGTGCTAATCCTATTCTGCAAAATCTAGATGGTGTTGGTTCTTGCGACATGATTTATGGAGTTATTACCGACGCGCCAGAGTCCACGAAACTAAAAAAGTTGAGATTGGAAGGTGTAGGCTGGTTAATGCCTATAACAAATTATAACAAAGGCAACATGTTTTTAGACCCTTGGGGAACGCCATATCATGTCAAACTTTCAGAAATGAAAGAGACGTTTATTACTTTAGGCAATAGAAAGATTGCTAGCACAGTAGCCGTATGGTCCAGCGGGAAAAACGGTATAGATGAGTTGGGGGAAGGCGATGATATTTGTAGCTGGAAATTGCATAAGAACAAGTAATTCGATCTCGTCCATGGATATGGCCTACACATACACTGCTGCGGGACTTCCGTCGCTCGCATCCAGCGCCCTCGGCTTCGCCACGTCTTATGCTTACAGCGATTCGCTTCTCCTGACCAACGAGACCGTCAGTGGA
>CAILAO010000435.1 GCA_903832105.1 uncultured Pseudomonadota bacterium
AAGTCTATTCATCGGAATTTTTCAGACGCTAGCCCTTATTCCCGGTGTATCTCGAAGCGGTATCACGATTACTGCGGGGCGTTACTTGTCGATCACGAGAAAAGACGCGGCACGTTTTTCTTTTTTACTTGGTACTCCCGCAATGGCTGGCGCAGCATTGCTTCATTTGTCCGATATGGCACGTCATGCCACTGACCCGGCTTTTGTGACATCTTTTCTGACGTCTGCTGTCGTTGGACTATTGACGATCAGATTTTTTCTTGCGTTTCTAAATCGGTTCGATTTTTTGTGGTTTGCTGTGTATCGTGTTCTTTTAGCGGTTGTTATTATTGTTCTAGTTCAGTAGGTGGCACCGCAGTGGCTTCTTGATCACTGTTCTGCTCTGAATCCTTTTCTATAGAATTGGCTGGCGCGCTTTCTGTTGGACTTTCTGGGGGAATGGTTTTTTGCAGCCAGCGGAACACTCGAGAAAAGTCGCCAAAACGGGTGTGCCGACCTTCGGCCCCCAGAAAAACCATGGCAAACCGCCGCGAATCATCTCTTTCTGCTGCCACAGCTAGGCAATAGCGGGCTAAATTAGTAAATCCAGTTTTTCCCCCTAAAATTCTTACTGAATCTCGCCATAGTAAGCGATCGGTATTAAAGATCATGATTGACCGCGATTTTCCATCGTGATGGGCGGTAATAGTGGCTCGGTTTTGAAGCATGATGGCGGCGATTTCCGGAATTGCAACCACTGTTTTTAGGAGTTCGGCCACTTCTCGCGCAGTTGAGATGTTTTCTGGAGAAAGACCGTTAGGTTCAACGAATTGGGTTTTGGTAAGTCCGAGTTTTTTGACGCGGAGGCTCATTCTTTCCCCAAGTTCAGCGGGAGTGAGTCCGCACGCTTCGGCTAGCGCCGGGAGCGCGCGGTTATCGGAGCGCATTAGGGCGGCTTGCATCAGATCAAAAATTGAAAAAGACCAGCCAGTGGTGAGTTTTGATTTGTCACCACCTTTAGCGCCGTCGCGGTTATCCTTAGACATTGTGTGGAGGCGATCCGGAGGAAGTTTGCATTCCTCGTGAATAACGAGTATGGCAGCCAACTTGGAAAGGCTCGCAATGGGTCTTGGTTCGTCAGCGTTTTTTTCAAACAAGACGATGTTCTTGCTCCAGTCGATAACAATTGCGTTGTTCGATTGGATGTTGGGCATACCATTTCTAGTGAAGTCGGCAAATTTTCGGGGTTCGTTGGCAGCGCATGTGTTGATAACAAGTAAAAGTAAAAGGCTGAGATATCCGGCGTGGATCATTATAAAAGCTCCTATGAGGGCTCCTGCGATTTTTCTGCTCTAAGTCTATAGTGCCAATTTCAACAGATAAGCGCCAGCATTTTACGTAAACAATGGTGAAGCTTCACACCGAACACTTCGACAAGAAACAATAGATTTAATTTCAGCAGGTTGGAGCGAATTTTTTGGTTCTCTAATCCTGAAACAGCTCTGGACAGAAGCATTCACAGTAACTACAATGGTTTTTAAACACGTTTTTTATGTTTAAAGGGGGACTCATGAAGTCTTTGTGGTTGGTTATGGTTGTGTTATCCACGACGCTATCCTGCAAACAGCGCGTTGAAGATACTTCGGAGGTACGTTCTGACCAGGGGGCGGCCACTCAGGTTGCAAGTGTTCCAACGGATGTGGGAGGCTGTTCCTCAGCAAGTCGTTTTTGTAAGCTTGAGATTGGGAACGATAACCAACAAGTTATGATGTCGCTTGTTTATCGACTTGAATCACATACGGATGGTATGGAATGGGGACGCGATGCTGTTCTCTACATGTTCACGATTAATCGGGGAGATTTTGTCGAGCTTTTTTTTAATGACGAGCCGCAAGCCATTGCAATGAAATGCCGCAGTTTTCCTTGCTCATTTAAAATATCAAAAGATCTTCCGGTTGAATATCAGGGGTTCGCCGCTGAGCATAAGTTTTTTGACAATTTCGTTAAGGTTAGACTCGATGGAACAACATGGGTTGCCGATCCAATAAGAAACGAAGATCGTTTTAAAATAATGTTTGATCAGGGTGTTGCAGCAATGCCACCCCCTTTTGCTATGGATGAGAAGCGGAAGTTTTGGTTCCTTGGGGTAGAGGCTGATCGTAACCAGAACGACCCTGCGGATTCACTCATTCTGGACCAAGCGACCGGACGATATACGTACAAGGGTAAACAGGTCTTGGGGACTAAGGGAACAGCATTTGGAGCCAATTACTCTCCGGAATCACACCTCAAGTTTTTCGATAATTTCCGAATCAGAACGACTGGCGCGATGCTTAAGGATCCCGTAACTTTCATTGTTTACACGAATTTATTTGACCAGAAGGTAAACAGATATTCTCGAAAAGAAATCGATCGCGTTGCCTTGAGAATGGATTGTTCTGGATCTTCGGCAAATCAGTTGTGTGTCAGTCCTGCGGATCAGTTCATTCTTTTGTTCGATCGCTATACGGATAAATTTCCGGAGGTTTCCGAAGTCGTCGCTCAGATGACCGAGGGGGACGAGATCAAAGCTTATACGATTGAGGTGTTGAATTGGCTTACACCACCGGATGCGATTCCGGCCGATTAAAAAGAGTGTAATTAACTTAACTCCATCATTCGTATGAGCGCTTTTTTAGCCGATGCCGAGATAGCCGGTTCCACTTTGATCTGATTTCGCAATATGTTCTTCTGATAAAGCTCATCCAAAATCCAAGCAAGATGCCTTGCAGTGACCTTATTCATTGTTGAGCAGACGGATGGAGTGGGGCTAAGGCTTACAATCGTCCGATCGCGCAGATTCTTTGCAAGACGTTCCACAAGGTTTTTCTCGGTTCCAACAGCCCATTCGGAACCCGGGGGGCTGCTTGTTATAGTATCAATAATCTTCTCGGTAGATCCAACAGCGTCAGCAAGATCGCAGACAGCCATCGAGCATTCCGGGTGGACAATAATCTTCATTTTGGGATGACGACTGCGAATGTCCTCGATCTCAGCAACCGTAAACTCTTCATGAACCGGGCAGTGTCCTTTCCAGAGCCACACACGAGATGATTTCACGTTTTCTGCGTTATGCCCCCCAAGCGATTTGGTGGGATCCCAGAGGAGCATATCGCGTTCCGGATCAAGTCCGACGTTCTTACTCACGTTACGACCTAAGTGCTGGTCCGGTAAAAAGAGGACGTGTTGGCCGCGATTCAACGCCCATCTCACAATTTGATCGGCATTCCCGCTGGTGCAAACGATCCCGTCGTGATCCCCGACGAAAGCCTTTACTGCAGCGGAAGAGTTGACGTAGGTTACGGGGATGACATGTTCAATTCCGAGTGCATTGACTTCGTGCCAGGCCTTTTCAATATCCGCAGGCTTTGCCATGTCGGCCATATCACAGCCAGCGTCGAGTTCCGGGAGAGCAACTCTTTGTTTATCGGATGTTAAAATGTCGGCGGTTTCCGCCATGAAGTGAACACCACAAAAAACAATATTTTGCTTGTCCGGGTACTGTGTGGCTGCCTTAGCAAGTTTAAGGCTATCGCCAACAAAATCCGCATGAATAATCACGTCGTCTTTTTGATAATGGTGGCCCAAGATGATACATCGATCTTTAAGTTTTTTACGACGATCAAAGAGAAGTGTTTGAATAGCGGCGTCTGTCATGCTTAGTAGATATTGAGGGAGTGGTTCTTGATGCATAGGGCTTCTCCATCATTTTGAAGTGTTAAGTGAAGTCAATAAATTCTCGGTCGAAACAGCCTCAGTCGAGACAGATTGAATGGTTCCGGCGCCCACGAGAAGATCCTCTTCATAGCAAGCGGCGATTTGTCCCGGAGTTACAGCAAGCTGGGGTGTTTCAAATTGGATATAAACACAGCCGTTCTGTAACGGATGAATAATTGCAGGGGCTTCCTTGTGGGCCAGTCTTACTTTGACGTGAAACTTTTTAGGTTGGGTCGGGGGATTCACGCCAGTCCAGTGCATATCAGACGTGGTCATGTTCTTGATCATGATGCTTTCTCTTGAACCGACTATGACTGAGTTTTTTGTAGCATCGATGCCAATCACAAATAGAGGCTCTCCACCGCCAAGTCCAAGTCCCTTCCTCTGTCCAAGGGTGTAGTGAACGATACCTCGGTGCTCACCCAAGACCTTTCCGTTTTCATTTACGATGGGACCAGGTTTGACTTCAAGCCCAAAGAGAGAGCCATAATCTCCTTCGATGAAATCTTGGCTTTCTTCCTTTTCGCTAACAGCAAGCCCAAATCGTCTTGCGTGGAAGCGGACTTCCTCTTTTGTAAGTTCTCCAAGTGGAAATATTGTCTTTTCAATCACGTTGCGCGTTAGAAAAGAGAGAAAATAGGATTGATCCTTAGAAAAATCCTTTCCTTTCCTCAATACGGGAATCCCTGTTTCCGGATGTGTTGCCTTTCGCACGTAATGTCCCGTGGCGAAATAATCAAAATCAATTCCTGCAGCCGAGGCGCGTTCAAGTAAAAAGCCAAATTTAACGCGTGCGTTACACCGGACGCACGGATTGGGTGTTCGGCCAGATAAATATTCTTTTTTAAAATAAGCCAATACGAAGTCTTCATATTCTTTGACGAGATCGATGACCGTGAAGGGAATGTTAAGTTTCTTGGCGACCGCCGAGGCGTCTTCTATATCCTTATATTCACCGGGGCCGTAACAAGCATGCTTTGAATGATGGTCCTTATTTGGGGATTGACTCTCTCCGCCCCAGACTTTCATGGTTATGCCATGAACATCATGACCTTGCTCTTTTAAAAGCAGGGCTGTGACCGATGAATCCACCCCGCCGCTCATGCCCACTAATACTTTCAAGCCTTATTCCCCTCACTTTTACAGTAATGGTTGGCCTTTCCGGCCGTTTAAACTTTGCTTTTCTTTCTTACGCTTAAGCAGGATAAAACTCAAGACGCAGCCCAAGGTTTGGAAGGTGCTGAGAAAAGAAACAGACAATATGGGTCGAGAGGAAAATAATAACCTATTAATAAATAAAGAACTTTTGGAGAAGCGGACGATAATCGGCACGGAAATGTTTAATTTCATTGCTAGCCGCGATATTATGGTATAGTGGTATCGGAATACCTGAATACATGTGCCGATGTTTTTGGGTA
>CAILAO010000436.1 GCA_903832105.1 uncultured Pseudomonadota bacterium
CTGAACAAGTGCTATTGCCGGGGGGATCTTTTAGCCCAAGGCTGCTTGGTCGTGGTGACTAATCGAGGCTGAAATCCCATCCGAGCCAACAGCTGACGAAGGCTTTCTCAGGGTTTTTATCGCGAGTTGCGATCAGACAAATCAACTTTGGAGTGCGCGGCTTCCGAGCATTTGATTAGAAAACCAGTTTTGGGTTGAGGGTATTCGTACAGCCGATCAATTTTGCGACGGATCACCTATCATGACCGACGGAAGATCCGGTTTTTGATTGCTATCAAAATCTATGGTGCCTTCATCCGAACTTTCGTCAGAACTAGAACTAGACGAGACGTTTTGGTCCCAAACGTAGCCCGTTTTGCTTATTTCGGTGACTTTTGTCTTGTAGCTTCCAGCTTTGGGTCGCAAGACATAAAACCCAACTTTACCGCTAGAACTCGTTTTGCCGGTTCCTTTCACATAGTAAGCGCCATTTCGATCTACCTGAATCGAAACGGAAACTCCTTGCACAAGATTGTTTTGGTTGTCGCGAACTTCAACGACAACATATAGGCTTTGGTAGCCATACACTGTTTTAATGCTTTGCGTTGTTGATGCAACATGAATAGATTTTTGTGTCGGATCGGGACTGCCAGGTGTTCCAGGATTGGTAGGGATTTCAGGATTGCTCACTGTATAGGGATCGAGCTTAGCCAGGTTTAAAAGTGGCTCGGCATAATTATCGGGATCGTTTTTGAAATAGTCTTCGGACCCTTTTTTTGTCGCGGCTTCAATCAGTTTGCTTTTGATCAAATTAGCATAGTTCTTTTTGCCTTCAGTGTCTGTCGGTCTTTGATCGAAATTATTCAAGATATAAAGTGCCACAGCTCCCGCCACATGGGGAGATGCCATACTTGTGCCACTGAGGTTTTTTGTTGAGCCCTCTAGATAAGTGGAGAGCACATTGACTCCTGGAGCCGCAATGTCAACCGTTTGTCCAAAATTGCTAAAACTTGCAAACGCATCGTCATCTCCTCTATCTGTCGCTGCTCCTTTGCCACCTGGTTTGCCATCGCTATCAGCAATCGCCGAAACGGTTATCACTTCTTCAAAACTTGCTGGCACGGTGTTGGCAGCATCAGCTGATCCATTGCCAGCCGCGACGACATAAACCACCCCAGCCGCCACAGAGTTGCATACCGCTGTGTGGTAAGGATCCTTATTCGTGCGTCCACAATTGCCATCACTTGATCCGTTGCCTCCAAGACTCATGTTTGCCACTTCTATTTCATCGGCATGTTGGGTAACGTATTCAATTCCAGCTATTACGTTTGAGGTATATCCTTTCCCATCATCGCTAACGACCTTAACAGACCAAAGCCTCGCTCCCGCAGCAACCCCAACAACCCCAATATCGTTGTTTAATGCCGCAGCGATACCAGCAACATGTGTTCCATGTCCGAAAGCATCATTACCACCGCTATCATCCTCGACAAAAGAGACACTTTTTTCTTTGTAGACGTTCAGATCTGGATGATCCAGATCGATTCCGGAATCGATAATTGCAATATCAATATCGAGGGTTTGGCCCGCCTTTTTTTGGTAGGTTGCAGTACGTTCAACATCAATGCGATCCATATTGATTGGCAATTGTTGTGTTGCAAATGTGCTCAGAGGTTTATCGACAACAATGTAGTCCACTCGTGGGTCTTGATTAAGTCTTTCGACGGACTCAGAATCTGCTTTGATTGAAAAGCCTCTTAACGCTCGACTGTACACAAACTTTTTCGACACGTTGTGCGTCGTCTCAATCTCTTCCGCCATCGTTGCTGGATCTTGCCCAGAATCCTCCTTCAAAACTACGATGTAATTGCCAGTCTTTTCTTGCTGCGTGTTGACCGGGTTTTTGGGAGTTCCTTTGTATTTAGCATTGCCGCAGGCAAAAGCGTGCGAAAGGAGAATCAAAAATATGAAAAATAACGACTTGCTTGAAAACACGCCAGAGCGGGCGAGAGAAAAATTGACCATCATCAGCTCCCAGATCCACTTTAGATTTTGAAGTCTCAGTTTTCAGAACAGCAAACAGTAAAAAAAAACACTGACAGTCGCCAAAGGCGACCGTCGCTGTGCAACAGCAACTATCGAGCCAAGATGTGAGATTGCTGCAATCACTTGAAAAACAGTCTGTTATGCCGATCTCATTTTCGGACAGGGCGGGCAATCAAAACCGAAAATCGCACAATGATTCTCACCTGTCAAAGACTTAGACAATTTATTTGGGCGTGTACCCAACTGGCTTGAATGCCTTGTCAATCTTAGGCTTTATCTTAATTTTCGACTTATATCTTTAGCGTGATCTCTTTCTAAAAACTTTAGCTTTGACTCTCACGCTGTATTCTATATAACCGTCTAATAATATACATTTATTTTCGTAGACAATCAGGGAATAGATTGCTGCGGGTGCGTGATGTTGAGGACGATGCTTATTGACCCATTTCCTTGCTATAGCTGCAACAGATTGTTGATTTTCTTCCGAAAGGAAATGCAACCCTGAATAATCAACTCCGCCGCTCTTCATTATCCATTGTTTTGAATATCGCAAAAGCTACAGGAAAAACTTCACGATCTGATCATCGTCGCTATTTCGCAATA